>CAZMCE010000035.1:0-13562 GCA_964564855.1 uncultured Thermosphaera sp.
TTATATGACTACGTAATTAAGCCCTGTATAGGCTGTGTATCAGATAATATTAAGTACTGCAAATATCCATGTATTATAAGCGATGATGATTTCAATAAACTCGCAGAGCAAATGGCGAATTCAGAGGGCTTTATATTCTCTACACCAGTATACTGGTATGCTCCACCAGGAGTATTAAAGAACTTCATTGATAGACTCACATCGCTAGAAAACATAATATTTCACGGCTCGAGGAGCTTGCTAGAAGGTAAAGTTGCTGGTTTTATAGCTGTAGGTGCTGATAGTGGAATATTAATGACAATAGCGTACTTAATGTCAGTTATGAACAGTATGGGGGTAGCTATACCACCCTGGAGTATTGCTTACTCACACAGCCCAAATCCCCTAGAAGACGAGAAGGCTCTAAGAGATGCCTATAACGTAGGCTACCTCCTCGTAGAGACTATTAAAGCCCTGAGATCTTATGGAGTGCACATAGGTTACAAGCCAGATGTCAACGTTAGAGAGCTTGTAGAATTACTGAAAGAGTATCTGAGTAGTGTTAGTGTAAATAGGGAACAGAGAATCAAACTCCTAGAGAAACTTATGAAGAAGTAGATCAGGCGTTCTCTTCGCATAATTTCTTCCTAAGTTCACTTAAAATATTCGTAGAACTCCACATACCCACTCTCTCGGGGAATTTAATTACTTTAATATCTCTAAGGCCCCTCTCTCTCAGTTTCTCCTCTAGAGTGTGTGGCTCGATCCACTGATCTGGTCCAAGTAGTATGATATCTGGTTTAATCTCCTCAACTGGTTTAAGGAGATCTTGGATATCGCCTAGCACAGCTGTCGTCACGTACTTAATACTCTTAACAACTTCAAGCCGATCTTTCTCGCTCATAATGGGCTTTCTACCTTTAAACTTCTCGAAATTCACATCTCGAGAGACAATAACGTGGACACTACCTAGTTTCCACGCGTGTCTTAATAGTGCCATGTGACCAGGGTGTAGAAATTCAAAGCTACCAGTAACTAGTACTCTTGGCCTCTTCGCGAGCTCTGTGACAGATCTCCAATTAGCCTTGACAAGGTCCAGAAATCTCAATGCATCTAGTAGGCCCTCAGCGTATGCTATACAGGAGAGACTTGTAATATAGTCACCTCTCTCGTAATAGTATTTTGCATCACTCAAATAGTCTCTTGCAAGATTAAACACGTAGAGAGCTTCACGTGATATTTCACTCTCAACAGCTTCTTCAATAAATGCCTCGACATTTTTAATATAAGTACCTACTCTCTCAGCCAGCGAGGACTCCACTAGCAGACACCACTACAAAATGGTTTCTTAAACAGCTATTAAGCTAGAAGAGAGCCCTCCTTAATTAATTCTTAATAACCACTCCTCTTATTTTACAAATCACGAGGAGGGAGTTAGAGTTGACTAAGTATAAGAAGCCTAGTGCTACTGTGCTTATCTACGGTGAGATCTCTGAGAAAATTATTGATAGGCTCAGGGATTTTCTAAGAGTGCACGGATCCCGTGGTTTGAGAGTTATTCTTGTAAATTCAAGTTCACTAAGAGCTTTCGAGTATTTGAGGGAAATGCTTCTCGACAATTACTCTTTTACACTAGAAGTTTACACTATTAGTAGTGATCTTGTCGAGAAACTCCACAATTCCAGTAAGCTTGGAGAAGTAGTAGCAGTTCTCACCTCTAGCTCTGATATTGCTAAATTAGTGCCGAGTTCTCTCTCAGATAAAGTTATAGTGATTTAGCCATGGTATTTGAAGTCGTCATAACAACAGATAGGACTATGATGAGTAATCACCACGGTAAGGAGTTCTTAGGCTTTATTACTACAGGACCACCTATAGGTATGCCTGAGAAATTATGGCTTTACATATGTTCACCTAAACCTAAAGTAGACAAGCTAGGTAGGCCTATAGAAGCCCCATATGGGCTTAGAAAAGTCGAGGCTGTTCTTCAGGATGCTGGTTTTAACGCAGCAATAGTAGACCCAGATCACCTTTACAAACACGTAAACACAGTAAAAGTCATCTTAATAGGACATCATGACTACTTCGCATATGGTCCCCCTAGTAGTGAGTGGTGGAGTTTAACAGGAATAGAGCCAGTTAACAGGAGAAGTTTTATCAAGTTCATGAATAGTCATGTTATGAGGCGTGTAAAAGAGAGAGGTGCAAAGATAATTGTTGGTGGCCCAGCTGCGTGGCAGTGGCTTTACGAGTTAGAACTCGCTGAGAAGTGGGGTGTTGATACAATAGTTGATGGTGAAGGCGAGAGAATTGTAATTGAGCTTGTTGAGAAAGCTCTTCGAGGCGAGGAGCTCCCACGATACGTCTATGTCGGAGTAGACAACGTGCCAGGTGTAGAGGAGATCCCGGTTATTAAGGGAGCTAGTGTGAACGGCCTTGTAGAGATCATGAGGGGGTGTCCACGTGGTTGTAAGTTCTGTAGTGTGACAATAAGACCACTGAGGTTTATACCATTAGAGAAAATACTCGCCGAGATTGAGGTTAACATTAGAGCAGGCGTGAATGGAGTGATACTACACAGCGAAGATGTTCTTCTCTACTACGCTGACGGTGTAAAGCCTAGACCCGAGCCTATATTGAAGCTGCATGAAGAGGTCATTAAGAGAATAGGTGAGAAGGGTAGTTTAGCGTGGGCTCACGTTAGTCTAGCCGCTGTAAAATACGCTGAGGAAAACTATAAGCTTATATCTAAGCTTACACGAGAGCTCTTATTAAATGAATACAGGAAGCTCATTGGTGTCGAAGTGGGAATTGAGACTGGTAGCCCCCGCTTAGCAAGAGAGATCATGGTGGCCAAGTCAAAGCCTTATCCAGTTGAAATGTGGCCTGAAATAGTAGTAGACGCCTTTAGGATTATGCATGAAAACATGATTATACCAGCTGCAACTGTAATACTAGGCATGCCTGGTGAAACCAGCGATGATGTCATTAAGACTATAGAGCTCATTGAGAAGCTTAAACCCTATAGGAGTATTATTGTACCAATGTTCTTTGTACCTATGGGTGCTTTGAAGAAGAATAAGTGGTTTCTACGAGACCACTTGAAACTAGAACACATAGAGGCTTTGAGAATAATGTTTGAACATACTGTTTACTGGGCCGAGGACATAATGAAAATCTATATGTCTTCACCACTATACCTGCCAATTAAATTTCTACTCAAGTACTTTATAGGGTATGTTAAAAAGAAAGTTAAAAAGTACACAAGTAGACTAGAAGAAATAGTTAAAAAGTAACTCTTGTACTCATATGTTATGAAGAGGTAGGAGTGTTATAGGAGTGGTTAAGGTGGAGGTATTCTATATTACAACACCAATATATTACACCAACGCACCACCACACGTAGGCCACGCGTATACAACGCTATTTGCAGATGTAATAGCTAGGTTTAAGAGGCTAACTGGGGCTAGAGTTTTCTACTTAACAGGTACTGATGAGCACGGCTTAAAGATACAAAGAGCTGCTGAGTCTCAGGGTAAGCCACCTAAGGTTTTTGTTGACGAAGTTGTAGATGTATTTAAAAAATACTGGAAGAGTCTTGACATATCTTACGACTACTTCATAAGGACTACAGATGAACTTCACGAAAAGACTGTGAAAGAGGCTTTTACACAGATATATAAGAAGGGCTACATATACAAGGCTCGCTATAGTGGACTATACTGTGTTGAGTGCGAGAAGTACTATGCTCCAGGAGAATTCGTTGAAGTCGAAGGCAAACCTTACTGCCCACTACACAATAAGCCTTTAGAGTACATGGAGGAGGAGACATATTACTTTAAACTAAGCGACTTTAAAGACTATTTGCTCGAGGTTCTCGAGAAGAAAGACGTAGTATACCCGAGACACTATGCGCAAGAAGTGATCTCTAAGTTGAAGAGTGAGGGTTTAAGAGACATATCTGTAGCTAGGCCTATCGAGAAAGTATGGTGGGGTATTCCGGTACCCTTTGACGATAAATACGTGATCTATGTGTGGTTTGATGCTTTACTAAATTATATTAGCTCTATATACTACCTCGATGACAAAGAGAAGTTTAGAGAGTATTGGAGTGCTGCTCACCATGTTATTGGAAAAGACATACTCTGGTTTCATACAATAGTCTGGTTCTCAATTCTCAAAGCCCTAGAACTAGAGCCTCCGAGAAGAGTTATTGTACATGCATTTCTCACCTCGAGAGGTGCTAAAATGAGTAAGAGTGTAGGTAATATTGTAAGTATTGATGAAGTGTTAAAGAGATATGGTGTTGATGGCTCTAGATACCTCTTCACGAGGATCTTCAATATGGATAAAGATAGTGAGTTTAGTTTTGAACTACTTGACAGTATATACACTAGTGAGCTTGTTGATACATATGGTAACCTAGTTAGAAGAGCAGGTGTACTAGCACAGAAAAAGTGTGCTGGAAAGGTCTACAGGAGAACACTTGATAGCAAAGTAGGAGAAGAAGTAGTAGTGAAAATAGGCGAATACCTTGACGCTATGAAGAACTATGAAGTTTCAAGTGCACTACAAGCCGTAATGGACATTGCAAGACTCGGTAATCAGTATCTCAATGAGACAAAGCCTTGGGAAAAGAGCGATCCTAGTAGAGATCTCTATAATGTCTTAGAACTTATAAGGTTTTCGACAATACTATTAGCCCCGGTTACTCCAAGAGCCTCAAGAATAGTAGCTGAGAGACTTGGTTTCAATATTGAAAACCCACTAAAACTAAAATTAGAGAGCGTTGAGAGATATACCGTAGTAGAGGCACCAATTCTATTTAGAAAACTTAGAGCAAGTATACAGTAAGAACAGTATTGGTTTTATTGTAAAAACTTACTTTATTTAACACTTAGTGGTGATGACTTATTACCTACTATGTTACTATTGATGTGGGTGCTTCAAAAACCCGCGTAGCTTTATCCACTAAGAGTGGTATTATTGAAAAAGAAGTGTTTACTACTCCTCGGAGTGGCGACGAACTAGTTGTAGCGAGCTTTATAGTTGACGCTATCGAGAGGAAGTGGCGTGATAAGATCGAAGACATAATGGCTATTGGTATTGCTAGTATTGGTCCATTAGACATTAAAGAAGGCCGTGTAATAAGCCCGGCGAATCTACCGCTTAAAGGCTTTGAGTTACTAAAACCCCTAGTTAAAGCTCTCAAGAAGCCTGTTTTAGTAGCTAATGACGCTGTAGCAGCTGCATGGGGTGAAGCACACTATGGTGATGGTAAAGGCTTTAACAACCTCGTCTACATAACTCTAAGCACTGGCGTTGGTTGTGGTGCAATTGTCGACGGCAATCTTCTATTAGGTAAAATGGGTAATGCTCACGAAGCCGGCCACATAGTAGTAGACTTCAATAGCGACTTGAAGTGTGGATGTGGTGGACGTGGACACTGGGAGGCATATGCCGGTGGAGCTAATTTACCAAGAGTAGCTAAGTATCTCGCAGAGAAATATGATGTGAGATCAGATCTGGCTAATCTAGTGAGGAGCGGAAGAGAGATCGACGCTAAAATCATTTTTGACTACTATAGGCGTGGAGATCTATTAGCTGAGAGAGTAGTAGACCTCTATATTAAGGCTACAGCCGCTGGGCTTGCATCTATAATAAACACATATGACCCAGAGATCTTGATTATTGGCGGAAGTGTATTTCTCAATAATATAGATGTGTTATTTGAACCCATAGTCTCCTCAATCAAGGAAAATATCATTACAGCTATGCCGATTATTAAACCTACAAGGCTTGGTGATGATGTTGGATTATATGGTGCTCTAGCACTAGTAGTGTATCCGCCACACTCACTTCTAAATGTCCAAGGTAGTGTTATTAAGAGTATTCTAGGTGATTTAAAACTCACCACATAGTGCTAGGTGCGCTTAATATACCCGTTATTGTGAGAACTTCGACTATAGCTGCAAGTACAAGTACTAGTAGGCCTATAGAGATTAGTTTTGCATAGTCACGCCATGCACCAAATTTCGAGGAGGCTGTGAGTAGTATAGCATATGCGAGCAGTTCAAGTATAGTGTGTGGATATACTAGTACTATGAGAGAGGAGTATAGAGTTCTCCCATCAAGAGCACTCAGGGCACCGAGCACTAATCCAGCATTGAAGACTCCACTAGCAAGCCCTATGCCGCCAATATATGGTAGTATAGATGATATTGAAATAGCCGCGTTATTTATAAATATAAATGCTACAAGAAACTCTATGTTAAGGAATCTTATAAGTTCACTTAGTTCTCTCATATTCTCGTATAAGCCTCTGTAGAGTTCATAACCAGAATACCCTGTAAGTAAACCTCCTAGTAAGAGTAGTATTAGTAGTGAGTAGATTAGAGCAATATTTCCTATTAACCTTCTCTCTGCTCTTCTAACTACAAGCGCGCTTAGTAGTAATCCTAAACCTAATTGAGGTGTGAAGTAAAAGTCCACATAGGCCATTATAGTACTTAATGCTAGAAAAACCATGAATACTCCTATAATACCACTTGTAGTCATCCACGCGCCGGGCTCAAGACCTAGCCGTGGTGGAGTTTTAGGTGGTTCTGGGTGTGTAGAGTGTACTGTATCCACATGTGTATTGAATGTTTTAGCAAACCTGTAGCCCATGTAGGCCATGTAGACTCCCAGTGTGAGTACTACTAGCGCTATGTCAACAACACCTGTGAGAGCTGTATATTCACGTGTTCTCTTCTTCTTGAAGAAGGCTTCTTCCTCGAGCATGGCGTGTACTCTTGTAGTTTTCTCGGCGAAGCAGAGTATTATGGGGTATGCTACTCCACTAGTCAATAGTGTTAAAATCAAGCCTGTAATAGGTGATGGAAGAGTACTCCTATTTAACATGTCTTTTAAATAGTAGAGAGCACCTATATAGTCTACTCCACGAGTATAGTAGTACGTTACTATAGCACTACTATATATGTGTTCACGTATATCTCTAAGTACCATGTATACTACTATAGTAGATGCCATAATATACGCTAAACCCACTACACTACCCCACACTAAGACCTGAGTTGAGAGGATCTCTTCGAGCACGGATATATGTGCTCCCGGTCTTTCTCCATAAGGTATTAAAATAACACCTAGACGTAGTAGTGTAGAAAGACCTATTAGGAGGAGTACTAGAGATATTATCGCGAAAAGCGCTGGTAAGACTAGTAGAGTTGTATTTATTTTCTTAAATTTTATAGTTTTAACCACAACCTCTAATTCACTAGCACTCTGACTAATACTCTGCTCACTCTCCAAGTAAATACACCTCAAATTTTTATTTATAAGTATAAGTAATATCTAGTATTTATTTCCATGGTGTCTAACACGACGAGGTCTCTTATTATACATGGAGGGGCAGGTACTTGGAGAGTTAGTGCTCTAGTTGAAAAGGCTATTGAAGCTATTAAAAAGTGTACTGAGCAGGCATGGATAGTTCTTAGTGAGCATAATAGCTCACTAGATGCTGTTATTGAAGCTGTTGTGTGTATGGAGAACTCTGGCTATTTTAATGCTGGTTACGGCTCTGCACTTAATCTTCTAGGTGAGAGAGAACTCGACGCAGGCTTAATGACTTCTACTGGGCTTCTCGGAGCTGTAGCTGCTGTCAAGTCTACGCGTAATCCTATACTACTAGCTAAAATAATTGCTGATAAAACTCCACATGTATTACTGGCTGGTGAAAACGCTGATAAATTAGCTCTTCTCTATGGTTTACCACCACTACCACCACCACCGCCACACGTAATTGAGCGGTATAGAGATGCCCTCAAAAAACTAGTGAGAGAAGAGGTTACAGACCCCTACTACAAGTCTCTTAGTAGTCTTATACGTGGAGGAGTCTTCTATAAACTTATCATTAATACACTTAACATTTACGACACTGTGGGTGCTGTAGCAGTAGACGACAATAATGTGCTGGCTGCAGCTACTAGTACAGGGGGGGTTCTACTCAAGCTTCCAGGTAGAGTTGGAGATACTCCAATTCCGGGTGCAGGCTTCTATGCTGATCAAAACATTGCCTGTAGTGCTACTGGAATAGGTGAGTACATTATTAGAACTATGCCTTGTTTAAGGCTAAGTCTCGAGTATGAAAAACAAAATGACGTGGAGAAGGCGCTAAGTATTGTTGTAGATTATGTTAATAAAACTGCGGGATTAAATACTATGGGATTTATAGGCGTCGACAAAGCTGGTAGAATACTCTATGCCTATAACACAGAAGCTATGTTAATAGGCTACGTGTATAGAAATGAAGTAAAAGTTTTCTTGAAGCCAGACCCAAGAGTAAACGTTATTAACTTGTTCTAAGTACTTCTAGAAGTGATTAAGTTGAGCTGTATACTCGTAGTTGACGTTGACGGGACACTAATACCAGTACTAATTGACTTCGAAGAGTTGAGGAGTAAAGTGAGGAGAGTTCTTGGTGTGAGCGATCCTCTAAGACCTCTGGGAGAATCTCTTCATAGATTACCTTTAAATGAATCTCTAAAGAGAGAAGCGTGGAGTATTATCGAAGAAGCCGAGTTAGACTCGGTTAATAGGCTAAGTGTTAACGAAGTTAAAGAAAACATTGAGGCTATTAAGCGAGCTGTCTCGATCGGAGTTAGATTGGTAATTGTGACTATTAGGAGTCACAGAACTACTAGGCTTATACTTGAGAAGTTAAATTTATTGAACCTCACAGTGGAAGTTATAACAAGAGACTTAACGCCTATAAGAGTTGACCAGTTAAAGTACATTAAAGAAAAATATGGAGATCGAGTGGTGTTCATAGGGGACACTATATATGATGAGGAGGCAGCCAGGGAAGCGTGTGTAGACTTCGTGAGAGTTGAGAGCTTTAAAGATCTGCCAAATGTTATTGAGAGATCTATACATATATGTTTAGAAGAAAGAGGGGCGCGTATTTAAAGCATAGGGTTTGGTTCTTCAGTGTAGTAGTCTTCGCCTCCAGCGACAACACGTTGTATACTAGAGTATAAGTTGTCAAAACCTTCGCCTGTCACATTTGAAACTGGTATTGTCTCAAATATTGTTAATTTCTCTGAGATATACTCTATGTCGCTTATATCCCAGAATAGCCTCAAATCTCTCTCACTACTAATACTTGAGGCTAGCAACTCAGGATCCTCGATCATCTCCAAGATCTTCTCTACTTCTTCCCCCGGCAATAGATCTATTTTTGTTAACACATTTATTTGTGGATATCTCAGTCTAAAGTGCGTGGAAGCTGAGAGTAGTAGTGCTGAGAAGAGACTTGAAGGTCTCGCTGCGTATGTGATATCTGCTAGGAAGAGTGATACAGCTTTGGCGTCTCCGACAATAGCACTTAGTACTAGTGGCCCTGTGGGCCTGAAAGCAAAGATCTCCATTTGGCCGGGCGTGTCGATTATGATGTAATTGGCCCTGTACGAAGAGATCTCCTCTTTTAAATCCTCTATGTTGCTCATTATCATGTCTATTGATGCTATTAATGCCCCATTAGGTCCTAATCCAGTCTTCCTCATAATATCCCTCGCATTAACATATTCTCTTATATCAACATCAGGCTTATACGGTAAGCTCTCAACAGCCGGGTCTAAGTTCACGGCTATAGCGTCTAGCTGGTGACTCACTAAATATGTTTGGAGAACACTTGTAAGTGAGGTCTTACCACTACCGGCAGTACCTAGAACTATAATGTAGTAGGGCGTGTTCACCACCAGATCAGGGACTTGTAGCTCACACCGTGAAACTCTCCGCGGAAGTTAAGCCTGTAGCCACAATTAGGACACAAGAAACCCTCTCTTAAACGCCACTTAGTCACAAAGAAACCCCTCCTCTCTACTACAAGGTCTCCACATCGTGGACAATAGGTGTTTTCTAGTCTATGACCCCACACATTTCCAATATAAACATGTTTAAGACCGGTTTTCGATGCTATCTCAGCGAGTTTATCAAGTGTTTTAACTGGTGTTGGCGGTAAATCCTGTAGTAAGTAGTCTGGGTGAAATCTTAATAAGTGAAATGGCGTTTCATCTCCGAGGTTTTCAACTACCCACTTAGCGAGCTTACCAATATCTTCGGGCTTGTCACCTACTTCTGGGACAACTAAGTTAGTGATCTCAATCCACCAACCCTGCCTCTTCATTTCTAAGAGGCTCTCAAATATTGGTGTAGGATCTGGTACTCCCATATACTTCTTATAGAATTCTGGATTACCACCACCCTTAAAGTCGACTGTTGCAGCATCTACAAGCGACCCCAATTCTCTTATAGCTTCAGGTGTCATATAGCCGTTTGTGACTATAGTGTTAAAAAAGCCTTCTCTCTTAGCTAATTTAGCTGTATCGTAGAGAAACTCGTAGAATATTGTGGGTTCATTATACGTGTAGCTTATGCCGTGACATCCACTACGCTTAGCTGCCTCTACTACTTCTCTAGGCTCCCAGGGCTCGCCATAAACTCTGTCTCTCCTACTCTGACTCAAAACCCAGTTATCACAGAACTTACAGTAGAAATTACAGCCTGCTGTTGAAATTGAGAATACAGAAGCTCCAGGGTGGAAGTGCATTAGCGGCTTTTTCTCAATAGGATCAGCGTTAGCAGCTGTTAAAACACCATACACTACTGTGTAGAGCTCTCCATTATAATTATATCTAACACCACAAGCGCCGAAAGCGCCAGGTACGATAATACACCTCCTATGGCATAGATCGCAGCGAACTCTGCCATCTCCAAGACTACTCCACAACCTAGCTAATTTAACACCAGGTCTATCTAAGTCAA
Organism: uncultured Thermosphaera sp.; assembly: GCA_964564855.1. Lineage (GTDB taxonomy): Archaea > Thermoproteota > Thermoprotei_A > Sulfolobales > Desulfurococcaceae > UBA285. Next base: position 10,804 of record CAZMCE010000035.1, read on the forward strand.
ATGTTTTAAGTTGAAACTTAGACACAATACCCCCTGTAAACACTATATATCTTTTTATACACCATTATATCTGTGGTGTTAAGTAGTGTTCACAGCCCTAGTACTCAGCGAGTACAGTGCTGGGTTTGATGTAGCTAGGCTACTTGGATTAGAAGTTGTACCTGTACACGAAAAGGAGTTCCCCGACGCTGAGCTCTACGTGAGAATACTAGAACCAGATAAGGTTAAGTCAAAAAATACTATAGTTTTCTCTACGCTATACCCTAAACAAGAGAGAGCTCTACTCAAAACTCTACTAGCTGTAGACGCAGCTAAGAGAGCAGGTGCACATGAAGTAACAGCTGTAATACCATACCTAGCATATGCCAGGCAAGATAAACTATTCTTACCAGGCGAGCCCTTATCTGCTAGTCTAATCATAGAGCTACTTAAGAGTGCTGGAGTAAGTAGACTTGTAACTGTAGATGTTCACAGTTTACGAGTACTTGGGTTTCTTCCTGGTAGAGCGTTAAATGTAATGGTATCAGATCTGCTCGTTGAGCGCGCCTTGAACTACCTCGTAGATCCCCTCATAATAGCACCAGACAAAGGTGCCTATGAGAGAGCTTGCCACGCTGCGAGAACACACGGACTAGAATGCGACTATCTCATTAAACAAAGAGATAGAGTTACAGGTGAAGTATCATATACACCACGTGAAATTAGTGTTTCAAGCAGAGACATAGTTCTAGTCGACGATATTATAAGTACAGGTGGCACAATAGCCGAGGCTACTCGAATACTAGTAACTCAGGGTGCTAAGAGAGTTATAGTAGCCGCTACACATGGACTACTAGTAGGTGAGGCCATGAAGAAGCTTGAAGAAGCAGGTGTCTACAGAGTACTATTAGCCAACACTCTCAACATTAAACATGCACACCCACTAGTAGAATATGTGGATATATCCGCCAGACTCGCCGGTGAAATCAAGAAGTTCCTGGGACTCTAATAGTGGTGAGATTATACTTCATACTAAGAGGAGACAATGAGCACTTAGCGCGCGGCGAGCTTAAAGCATTACTTGAAGTACTTGGAGCTAGTATTAGTATAGAGTGTTATACAATGATATGTGTAACTAGCCCTGTGAGCAGTGTAGATATTGCTGAGAGTATTATGAGTAGAGCTAGTTATTTAAAAGAATCAGGTATATTGCTAGGCGTGTTTAGTGCTTACTCAGAGAGAGAAGCGAGAGAAGCTAGTAGCCTCTTAGAAGAGAAAAGAGCCCATATCTCAGTTTTTAAGTCTACTGTGAGTGAGAGTAGTGTTAAAGCTTTTCTCAAAGCTGCGAGAATAGAGCACACCACGCGCGGAACCGGAGAATATAGACTAATATTTTCTGATGGATTTGTGTTTCTCGGCATAAAAAAACTCACAGCAAACACTAAATCCATCGAAGAGAGAGCTCGCAGTAAGCCATTTAAGAGGAGTATTGAGTTATCGCCAGAGATTGCACGTGTACTAGTAAATTTATCGAGAGCTAAGAGAGGAGAATTATTACTGGATCCATTCGCAGGTACAGGCGTTATTCTCATTGAAGCGTGGTCTATGGGTGTTAGAGCTATTGGCGTAGACATTGATAGCACTATTGTTAGAGGTATGAGGAGTAATGTATTATTCTTTAACGCTAATAGCTTAATAGTATATGGTGACTCGAGAACACTGCTATACAAGTATATAGATCACGTTGCCACAGACCTACCATATGGTAAAGCTGCAAGCACTCACGGAGCTGATATTAGAGATCTCTACAGAGACTTTGTGGAGAAGCTCTCATCATATCTATCTAGAAGTGGATATGCAGTCTTAATGACACCACACTGGCTCGAAGACTATGTTGATGATATATTGCACTCATATGGCTTCCGAGTAGTTGAGAGATACTACGACTACGTCCACAGCTCTCTTACAAGAGTAATTAACGTGGTGAGGTGGAGGTGAATGCTAGAATATTCTTCCTAGGTACAGGCGCGGCAATGCCTATTATCAGATCTCTACCATGCATAGCTCTCAAAATAGACTCTGACATATACTTAATTGATCCGGGTGAGAGCTGCCAAGCTAAAATGTTTAAGTCTGGTCTTAGTCCACTAAAAGTAAAAGCCATATTTATAACACATGGTCACGGAGATCACTACCTTGGGCTACCAGGTTTAATTCAATCTATGACTCTCTCCGATAGAAAAGACCCTCTCGTAGTAGCTGTGCCGAAAAGTTTTAAGGAGGTACTCTCAGATCTCTTTAAGACAGGTTTTGTAAGAGCAGGGTTTAAACTAGAACTACGAGACATAGTACCAGATATTTTTTACACAGATTCAAAAGTATCTGTAAAGGGGTTTCCAGTAGAACATGGTATTGAGGCCTATGGGCTCTATATTACTATTGGCAAGAAGACTGTGTGCTATACTGGTGACACCGCACCATGTATATCTATAATTGAGAGCTGTAAGAATGTTGACATATTAATTCATGAAGCTACATTTACAAGTATTTATAGTGAAGAAGCACACAAGCAGAAGCACTCAACAGCACTAGATGCTGCTGAGGCTGCCCTAGAAGCTGGAGCCAGGCTTTTAGTGCTATTTCACATTAGCGCGAGACATAGTGACGAGGAGGTATATATTGACGCTTACAGAGTCTTCAGAAATACTATTGTAGCCACAGACAAGCTAATACTAGTACTATAGTGTGTTTCTAGCCTATAGATTAAACTACCTAGAAGA
>CAZMCE010000036.1:0-7879 GCA_964564855.1 uncultured Thermosphaera sp.
CGGTGAGTGCGCTGCCAGATATTTATAAGCCAAGAGCTCGAGTTGGAAAATACTATTTGGTGTTGTTTTCTCTACCTAAGTGGCAGTATCTGGTGTTAGCACTTCTATTGTTATCTCTTACAGTACTGTTAATTATTGGCATATCATCTTACCCTCTATTGCTTAATGCTCTACTAGTATTCTTGTATACAAGACTCTATGCTCATTGTTACAAGGAGACAGTATTCTACAAGATTAAAAGGTCTCTCGGCTTAGCACTCGCTACTCTGGTTTACTCCTCAATACTACTAGTTCTTACTAAAAACACTCCACTAATAATCACTTCTACTGTTACTATCACAATAACAGTCATACTGGGTCTAGATGGAACTAACCCCTCAAGATACTTAATAGCCGTTTTACCCCAAACTACTACGCTAATTATAATGAGGCTTCTTAATCACATAACTACACGTATGCTTTTCACATGGGTTTTAATACTAGTACTACTGGTACTAGTCGATGTGATCATATATCTCTACATGTCTAGATGTAAGCTTGGTAAAGTAGCAGCCCCGGATTTAGGCACACTTTTCCTCAGGAACTGGCTTGATAGGAGAATAGAAATTGAGGAGGTGTTTGAGAAACTCGGTGAAGAGGTTACCGTAAATCCTATGATTATAGAACTCGGAGATGTTCTCGTAGTGTATACAGATGTTCATTACGGACCTTTTTCGAATATTGGTAGTAGTAGGCTACCGGCAATTCTCTCAGAGAACTTTAAAAGGCTTGGCAAAAAAGTCCTAGCTTTACATGGATTAGGTTCACATGACAGGAATATTGTCTCCGCAGTACATGCAGCTAAATATAGAGAGAGACTTTTAAGTGAGTATCTGGGTGGTGATAAGAAAGAGCTGCTTTATCATGGAGGATTCTGCTCAGAGTACTATGAGTGGAGGCTTTGTGGTATTGTATTCGATAAGATATCAGTTATTTTTATATCGCGACCCTATGCTGGTATCGACGATCTACCCTACAATATTCAAGTCGAGTATAAGTTTAAAGCTAAGAAGCTTGGATTAGGAGAGCTAATATTAATAGACTCTCACAACTGGGAGCTTCAAAAACAACTAGACTTAGATGAGCTGAGAGCTGCTCTTGATAATGCTCTTAAGCACGTCTACGAGATTAAGCTGAGAACGCCAATACTCCCACTTCACAGACATATTTGTTTTAAGGCAAAAGCGCGGGGTTTAATTGATGGCGATGTTTGTTTGCTATGTATTGAGGGGGCTAGTAGAGAGAGGTTTTGTCTAATTTATATGCGAGGTAATAACATGAAGCCCTACGTGAGAGATCTTTTACTTAAACAGGCCGAGCCTCTGGGTACAGATCTAGTAGAGGTTCTTACAAACGACGAGCACAGCGAGACTGGAATTAGGGCTTCAATAATATACATTCCAGTACATGAGAGCGCGGAGTTGTTAAGAGCTATTCGTGAAAAGTCAGAGGAGCTTATAAAGACCACTCCTGAGAGTGGAGCGTGGCTTTATACGCTACGTGATAATGTGAAATTAATGGGTGAGGTTGCCTCGTACTTAGAACAGCTCTTAGAGACCTCTATTAAAAAAACTGCTATTCTTCTCTTAGCATATGTGTTTCTCGCGCCAATAGCTCTACAAGTAGTACTGTTCCTATTTGGATTTGCATAGTTGTTGAAGGGTTCACTATTAAAGGAAGAATTTAAAAATAAACCACTGATTACTATTATGGGTGAATTGTTTGTCTACTGAGAGCACTTTTAAGTGGAGTTATAGAATAGAGAATATTGTTGCGACCGTTATACTAGAGCATGAGCTTGATGTTGATCATATTGAAACAACTCTTCCAGAATTCGTCTATAAACCAGAACAATTCCCAGGTATAGTGTTCCACATAGATAAACCGAGAGCAACAGCACTGATCTTTAAATCCGGTAAAATGGTTGTCACCGGCACTAAGAGTGTAGCACAACTAGTTGAAGCCGTCAAGAAAATACTGAAAATTCTAAGTAGGCATGGTATTGAGATACGGGGAAGACCACGAGTACAAGTGCAAAATATTGTTGCTGGAGGAGATCTTCACGCATATGTAAATCTGGAAAAGGCAGCCTACTACTTAGAAGACAGCATGTACGAGCCTGAGCAATTCCCGGGACTAATATTTAGAATGAGAGATCCCAGAGTAGTATTATTAGTCTTCAGTAGTGGCAAAATGGTTATTACAGGTGCTAAAGAAGAGAGAGAGGTTGAGAGAGCTGTTAAACAGATAGCTGAGAAACTATGGAGTACAGGCTGTATAGTAGGTCCTAGAGAAGAGGAGCTAGAGTAACACCTGCGTTTTTAGCACAAAAATATATATTACTCTCTTATACAATTACTTCTTATTACATGTGATGAGGCGGGCAGCCTCTTAGACCATGAAGAGGAATGAAGAGTTTAATGCTCACTCTGAGTATCCACTTGTTCCAGGTATTATTGTAATTATTGATCTAGACAAATTTAGAGAATTCGTTGAGAAACACGGACTAGATCCATACAAGCCTAACATTATCACAAGCGAACTAACGAGTCTTGTTGAGCTATTTACTCGGAAATTCAGAGGTGTAGTTATATATGGTTTAGACTACGAAAGAGGTACTGAAGAAGCTGTAATTGAGATCCCCTACGGTGTGGACTACTTAGATCTCGTGATTTCAGAGCTAAAGTATATAGCTAATAGAATACGAGAACTCGGTGCCACACTCACAGCTGTTATAGTCGTTGACTATGTTAGTGGAAGATCTGCAAAGAGTCGTAGAGATGCTTATGAAGGCACTCTAGGTAGAAGAAGGGCTCTAAGAGCTCTCAGAAGAGCTAAGAAAAAAGGCGGTAATAGAATAATTGTATTAGCGTAGTTGGAGTCCTCTCGTGTAAAGTGTTTCGAGAGATCTTATTCTCTTAGGTATTGGTGGATGCGTAGAGAAGAATTCTGATATATCTTCGGTTTTAGCTCTCTTAAGCTCTTCTACGACTCTATCAATATCTACACTTCTGGGATCTACTAGTGGAGTGTATCTGTAAAATGGGTTAGTATAAGTCTCGGTAAAAGCATATATAAATAATGCTTTGAGCTTACTATTAGATACTTCTTCTCTAGCTCCAGGTGCTCCTCTATAGTATATGTGTAGTCTTGCAAGAGCTCTCTGCATTGCACGTGGACTAGTAGCGTATGCTCCCGCAGAGTCTGCATAGTATTCTCTTAATCTACTAAATGCTAATACGAGTATTTGTACTACGAAGCTAATAATAATAGCAACTACGCCGGCTAAGACTAGTACTAGTCCTCCACCACTTTCTCTCCTACGAGAAGATAGTGCTCTAGCATATCCTGATATAATTCCAATTCTCACTAAGGTCACTCCGATAAAGTAAAGTACACTTGGAATTAAACCCATAAATAGCATTATAGCATTATCTCTGTGTCTATGATGACCTAGCTCATGTCCAATTACAGCTTTAAGCTCTTCAGGAGTAGTTATTGCTATTAAGCTACGTGAAACAGCCACATATCTCCCAGTTACAAAATTACCATATGCAAATGCATTAGGAGGCCCTTCAACAATAACAGCTCTAGGTGGTTTTGAAAAGCCAAGTGCTCTCGCAACATCGTCTACAACGCGCTGTAACTGAGGATCTCTCTTAGCACTATACATCATATTTATCAATAGGGGAGAGAGAGTATAAGTTATCATATTAAGCACTAGTACAAGTATTAAGATTAAAATAATAAAGCCTGCTGTAATCTCTGCTCCAACGATATCCAACAGAATATAAGCAACTATACCTATTCCAGCTATTCCAGCCAAGATCACTACTAGACCTAGTATAGCCATAGAGGCCTGTAACGAGAACCTCCCAGCTACACGTCTAGCTACTCGCGGTGCAATATATCCTGCTCCTATAAGGATAACTGTAAATCCAAGGATGTAAGCTATTATTAGCGTTAGTAACAGTGATGGTGTGTAAAATAGCCATAACCACATTTAACTCCACCTAATACTTGGAATAGTTTTCCCGCTTAAAAAGACTCTCAAGACGTGAACACCTTTTTGCTTCCTGATAACAGCTTAGTTAAAAGTAGAATTAGTGTAGTGACGGCTAAGATCACTATTAATAGATCGATATATATATTGACTTCATCAAGTGGGGAGGCTATGTTAGGTGATCCGCTCGTCGTAGTGTTTGATGCGGGTGAGCTTATTCCTAGCGGATTGTTAGTTGAAGTGGTTGGTGTTAGTGTATTTTGTTGCGTACTCGTCGAGGTTTCCCTGCCTAATACGTGTATTTGTGCGAGTACTTGTATTACTGCAACAGCGGAGAGAAGAGCCTTACTGTACATATCCCTATCTCTTACCTCACGTGCACCATTAGCTATGTCTATGTATAAGTTGTAAAGTGGTGTTTCTGAGGCCCCCATGTATATAGTTATTATTTTTTCTAATTCGCCAGATATACTAGAAGTATCGCCAATAGCCGAGTGTAATAATAGCGAAGTGTAGCTTAGTATGAGTATTGATATTCCCAAAAGACCTATGTCGTTATTCTCACTCATATACGCGGCCACATCGACTTGATCATCAAGTAGGCTTGCAATATTACTGGTAAGGGTTACACCAGCACTACTAAGAGTTTTAGTTACATACACGTATGAGGCAAGTGCATTAGAGTATACATGAATTAGCCTATTTACTTCACAACTTAATTCTTCACTAATAAGATAACTTATATTCTTATATATTGAGTACTCTAAGAGGTTTCTATAGCTACGAGCAATATTAGTTAACGCGACATCCAAATTACTAGCATTTAGTGCAGAGTTAGCTTTTGTGTAGTAATACCACGCTATATATATGTGTGCTCTCGCCAGAGATGACTCTAAAGAACACTTACTCGGAGCAGTTTTACTGTACTCGTCGAGAACATTATAGAGAGACTTTATAATATTGTCTACACTCAAGCTTCCTGTAGCAATCGCTAACTGCAAGTAAAATAGTAAAATAGACTCGTAGAGGTCTATTAGTTTAAATAACACATATGTAGGATAATTTCTAGAGATATCAATTATACCTGTAAGCGTATTGTTCAAGTCCTCTAGTACTTGTAAGTAGTAGTATTTGTAAACACTAGGTAGACTGTTAACAATACTAGTGGTTTTTTCAATATATTTGACAGTGTCGCTCGTTACTCTAGTTAGCTCGTTGTTTAAAATACTAGCTAATTCTGTATTAATTTTAATGCTTATTTCAGTAGTATTTCTTTTAAGATCTACTCCTGTAAAGTAGTAGAGTGCATCTAGAACATTGCCAACTTCTATGACGCTGACATTCAACTTCTTACCATACTCTACTAGATCTACTATTCTATAAGTAACTCTTCTAATAGTTAACCAGCCTCTAGTGATCTCCTCGTAAACTGGGTACTTATACTGTCTCTGACCGAGTGGTATTAAAAAGACCTTAAATCCACTTGATGCCGCCGCCTCGAGTTTTTCTTTTAAGCCTCCTACGGGGCCTATAGTCCCATCAGGATTAATCATACCCGTCATTGTTGTATTATTGTTTATTGACAGACCTAATAGTAGAGAAGTAAAGCCAATGGTGAATAACGCACCTGCACTGGGCCCGCCAATAATTGGAGTAGTGGATTCTACTAAAACATAGTAATCGTAGTTAGAAAACTCTACTCGTGCTAATAGTGATGCTATAAAAGCTGCTACTCGTGCAGCACCTTGTGTTTCGATTTCTGTATATGGTAGAGCTGAGAAGAAAACTCTACCACTACCAGGATAAGCTATACCTAGAGTTATCTTTGATAATACACCAGCACCACTACTCGAGACGGCTGGGGCATAAACTATTAATGTTTTAACAACACTATATTCTAGAATACTGTAAACTGGTGTGAAAATCACAAATACTCCTATTAGACATAAAAGCACTAGCCACTTCAAACTCTCACCTATTCACGTAGGAAGAGTTAAAATTAGCTACTAATAAAAATTGCTCTCTACAGGTGAAGTTATTAGATCTGAGAGAGGTTTTAATAGAGACCTTTACTAAAATTCTAATGTGTGATGAAGCCGACATATTCTGATTTATTGATGAGGGGTCGATTTGCTGACATCTTAGATCATGCAGAGCGCGTGTGCCACTTCGTAATTTTTAAACTCCAATACAGCATACTCGCGGTCTTTAGCCTTAAACCAATCAATTCTCACAAGGTCTGTAAAATTCTGCGACTCAAATTGTGTAATTCCGCTAGCTGATGCCTCACTAAGTTCTATCCATGTAATTATAGACATCAAGTATAAATTATTAACCCTCTTAATCAGCGGAGACAAATAATCATCTGGATTAGGTGTTACAGTTATACCCGGATGATAGGGGCCTGTAGCAGGCATAACTACTAAGTACCTATTCTCGCTGAAGGGGATCTTGAGAAAACATGGAAATTTATAGGCTTCAAAGCACTTTAAAGCTGGGTGTTCGTGACCTATTACTACAATGTCGTATTCGTCTAAGCTGAGGTCTTCGTGGCCATGAACAAATAATATCTTCTTATTACTGGTCACTGTTGAAAAACCAATTACAAACTCCACGTTGAGTTTTCTCAGAACGGGCTTTATGAAGTTATCGTGATTTCCACGTACCACTATGATATCTTCAACTCCACTACTCCTAAGAAACTTAACGAGCTCAATAATTTCTTCACGTTCTTGTCTCAGTAACCTATCGAAGGCGTGTTTTAAATCACCATTAATTACTACTCTAGATATATTGAGCTCTTTAAGTGCAAAGCTCAACATACTTAGTGTTTTTCGTAGCTGAATACGTGGGAGAAAAACAGCTGTATATCCACTAACTCCACGTAGACTATAGCTCAGTCCTCTCGAAGCGGCCTCTTCAAAACCTAGGTGTAGATCTGAAAGTATTAATGTCTTTGAATCACTTATGTAGATAAATGGCGTGCCAGAGACAATGTAGAGGTTTACGTGGGGAATTATTTGTCTAAGCATAAGTGATCTTCCGAGTTGAACTGAGGGTGTAAGCGGGCCCGCCGGGATTTGAACCCGGGACCTACGGGTTAAGAGCCCGCCGCTCTACCAGGCTGAGCTACGGGCCCAGCTATTTCATTTATAGTAAGAGGTTGCCTTATATACTTTGACTATTTTGGTTTTTAACACACTTTAGACTACTATACTTCTAGTGTGGGGTAGGCTTAGTGAACGCGTTGAAAAAACCTAGAAAGATCACAGATTTCGCGAAGAAGGGTACTGCGAGTGAGGAGAAAAGGCTAGATGAGGAAGCTTCAAAACCGGTAGAAGAGAGAGGCAACGTCGAGATCGAAGAGATCCTCAGATCAAGAATGCATAGAGCTAGAGAGACTACCAGTGAGGGCATTATTACAAGTAAAGAGCAGAAAAATCAAAACACTCAAATACTACAACTACTCAGCAGTGAGTTAGCCGAGAAACTTACACTAATAGCTCGTGAGGCCGCTTTAAAAATGCAAGTTGAGTTTATAGAGTGTGATAAGCAGGGCAACTGTAGCGATGGTAAGAAAATTAGCGAGATTTTTGAAGATTCTCGTGGAGTTAAGTGGCAAAGAGCTTTTTTACCTACAAGTAGGTCACCAATATTTCTGAACTTTATAGCTGAAGACTCTAGAATAATTGGACGAGTAGGTAAGGCTCTCATAATTGAAACATCGCGAGGAGCAAGGGCAATTATTCCAGAAGACTATATCTGTGAAATGATTAGTAGATATGGTGTAATATTAAACATAGAAAAATGTGGCACTTATAAGACTCCACCTTGGAG
>CAZMCE010000036.1:7979-13315 GCA_964564855.1 uncultured Thermosphaera sp.
TCTCTGAGGGCCTTCCATGTCCATTAGCCTAGCAATTCTTCTCCTTCTTCTCTTTCTCACGATTCCTGAGGGTTTCCACTCCATGTCAGGTGTTCCTAGGCTACCATCGGGAAATTCAACTATTTTCTTAAGTGCTAGTAAGTGGCTTACGGCTTTTCTCACGCGATCTTCTCCAACAATACCACTAAACTCTTTGACTAGTTCTTGGAATAGTACAGGTCTACCTTTCTTTTTAATAGCCTCGTATACTAAATCCGGTAGCTCGTAGTCTCTTGGCGAGATCTCTACAATTACGTCTTTGTCTTCAAATATTACTCTCTTAGACATTGTAAGCACCTCTTTTCCCCAATTATTTTTAGTGGGATTTCTTACTTATAAAGTTTTACAATATTTATACCCACTTCTATATATACAAGTATATACATAGGTATTCGTGGAGAACACTACTATACCTCAAAGCTATTTTAATCTAATATCTCTTTATCCTTTATAATCTAATGGTGAAAATTAGTTGTGGCAACACCCCTTGTTAAGGCCTCGCGGGAGTAAAGTTTTACTTTTAGGAAACGAGGCTATTGCCAGAGGAGCTCTTGAAGCTGGTATTTGTTTCGCATCTGCCTATCCTGGAACACCATCTACAGAGATCGTTGAAGTACTTTCAGAAGTAGCTAAAGAGTGCAGTATATACGTGGAGTGGAGTGTTAATGAAAAAGTAGCTTTTGAATCAGCTTATGGTGCAGCTATTGCTGGTGTGCGGAGTCTTACAGCTATGAAACACGTTGGTTTAAATGTAGCTTCTGACATACTCATGAGCTCTGCCTATGCTGGTGTCAAGGAGGGCTTTATTGTGGTCACCGCCGACGATCCCAGCGCTCATAGTAGTCAAAACGAGCAAGATAATAGGTGGTATGGTTTACTAGCACACTTACCAGTTCTCGAACCATCAAATGCTAGGGAAGCTTATAAACTCGTGAAAGAAGCTTTCAAGCTGAGTTCAAAGTACAAAATACCAACGATCTTCAGATCTACTACGAGAATAAGCCACACACGAATGCCTGTAGAACTTGAAGAAGACATTCCAGTAGAAAAGAAGTGTAAAGGTGAGTTCACTATAGACTACGAAAAGTGGGTACTTGTACCAGCACATACGAGGAGGAGAAAACTAGTGCTCTTAAAGATCTGGGAAACCCTGCGCGAAGAAGACCACTATGTTACCATTTACAATCAGGGATTAGAGAAAGCCGTAGTTGCCAGCGGCTTAGCATATACATATGTGAAAGAGGCATTAAACTTACTCAACTTAACTAATAGGGTCACACTGGTGAAAGTTAATATGCCTGTTCCACTACCACGAAAGCCGCTACTAAAAACACTAGAATATGCCAGAGAAATCCTCGTAGTAGAGGAGCTAGATCCAGTTGTAGAAATGCAGTTAAAAGATATCGCTGTTTCAAGTGGTTTTAAAGTTAATATTAGAGGTAAAGACCTCGTACCTGAAAGCTATGAGCTCACAGTTGAAGCTGTATATATAGCTATAGCGAAGTTTATGGGTGTGGAGGATAAGCTTCCATGGGAAGGTGTAGAACCTATTAGACTAAACCCGCCAATACCACCAAGACCACCAGTACTCTGCGCCGGTTGTCCCCATAGAAGTACATATTATGCTGTGAAGGTAGCTGCTAACAAGGCTAGACTACGTAATGTTGTGTATACTGGTGATATAGGGTGTTATACTTTAGGTTATCAGAAGCCGTTTGAAACTCAAATGACATGTTTTGAAATGGGTGGTAGTATTGGTGTTGCACACGGGTTAGCTAAGGTTATTGAAAATCCCATTGTAGCTGTTATAGGTGACTCGACATTTTACCACGCAGGTATTCCACCAGCACTTAACACTGTATATAATAAGAGTAATGTACTAGTTCTAGTACTTGACAATATGACTACGGCTATGACTGGTCATCAGCCACATCCAGGTACGGGAATAACAGCTACAGGTGAAACTACTATAAGAGTAGCTCCCGAGAACGTGCTGTGTTCTCTTGGATTTAAAGTCTACATTATAAATCCACTGCGTGTTAAAGAAGCAATTGAAGAGCTTACAAAGGCTTTTGAAGAGTTTAAACGTGGTGCTAATGTAGCTGTAGTTTCACGTATGAAGTGCGCATTAGAGGTTTTGAGAAATGCTCGAAGACGTGGAGTGGTTCTACCAATATACACTATTATAGAGAATAAGTGTACTAGTTGTATGGCATGCGTCAAGTTAACAGCTTGCCCAGCAATAGTGATCGATCTCAGATCTAAAAAGCCTCGTATTGAGAGTTCTCTGTGTGCTGGCTGTGGGCTCTGTGCTGCAATATGTCCCTACAGCGCAATAATAATTGCAAATAAACCCAGTGAGAACTGGGAAGCTCTGTGGTGGAGTCCATGAGAAGCTACAATATCTTAATTGTGGGAGTAGGGGGTCAGGGGTTACTTACACTCGGTTCTATTATAGGAGTGGCGTGTACTATTAGAGGTCTTGATGTAGCTGTTGCAGAAGTTCATGGGATGAGTCAACGTGGTGGTAGCGTAGTAATATATGTTAGAATAGGGGAGGAGCCTAGTCCAATAATGCCTGTGGGCAGTGCTGATCACATGTTAGCGTTAGAGCTTATAGAGGCTGCGAGACATATACATCATGTTAGAAGAATGGGGTATGTTACTGTTAATGACTTTTTGTGGCCACCACCACTTTCTGTATACCCGAGTAGAGATCAGTTGATCAGCGAGGTGAAGACTAGGGATATTAAACTACACGTTGTTGACGCAAACAATATGAGCGTCAAAATTACTGGTTCGCCGATATCCGCCAATATAGCTATACTAGGATATGCACTAGGCGTAGATGAGTTTCTACGTGGATTACTAGGGTTAGATGTCATAGAGAAGTCTCTTGAAGAGCACTTTAGAGGTCGTGCACTAGAACTAAATAAATCCCTACTCAGAATAGCTTTTGAAGAGGGTTTAAAGCGTGGAGAGTAATATTCTCGTAAACAAGCTCGAGGAAATACTAAATCTCATAGATAAAATTGAGAACACTATTAGTAAGCTAAAACCCGGAGACCAGATCTCGTCAGGATTAATTTACCAGTTGTACGAGACAATAGTGCTTCTCCGAGAGAAAGTAGTTGAGACCAGGCTTAAAGCTATTTATTGTAGAGATTTTTCCCAGTGATTACATAGTTATCTATAAATTTAAACTAGGTTATGTAAAAATGCATGTGGGGTTTACATGATTAGAGAGTCATATATTTCAAAGGCTATTATTAAATATGCTCTCAGAGATCTCGAGGAGCTCAGTGAAGTTGACGTAATAGTAGTAGGTGCTGGGCCCTCAGGCTTAACAGCATCGTACTATCTTGCAAAAGCAGGATTTAAAGTACTTGTTTTTGAGAGAAGATTTAGTTTTGGTGGTGGAACTGGTCCTGGGGGTAATTTACTACCCAGGATAATATTCCAGGAAGAAGCTAGGCCAATACTAGATGAGTTCGGAATTAAATACGCTAAAACAGAGTATGATCTCTACGTCGTGGATCCGGCTGAGGCTGTAGCTAAATTTTCTAGTAAAGCAATAGATGCTGGTGCTAGGATTATCCTGGGTGCACATGTTCAGGACCTAGTCTACAGGACTGATCCTTTAAGAATAATTGGAGTTATGTGGGTGTGGACACCTATTCATGAAGGAGGTTTCCACGTAGATCCACTATACACAGAGTCTTGTGCAGTTATTGACGCTACAGGACACAGTGCAGAAATAGTCAATATTGCGTCAAGAAAAATACCTGAGCTTAAAATTGAAGTTAAAGGCGAAAGATCTGGTTATGCTGAGTTAGCAGAAAAACTCGTGGTGGAATATACTGGTAAAATAGTGCCAGGTCTCTATGTTACTGGTATGGCTGTTAGCAGTGTTTATGGACTACCGAGAATGGGGCCTATATTTGGAGGTATGTTACTTAGTGGCAGGAAGGTGGCCGAGATCGTTACGAGAGATCTCAAGCACAACTACTGAACACGCGAAAAATCTTTTTAGTAAAAATTCTTATTTCTTTTTAAAGTTGAGTAAGGTAGGAGTAGAGTGAATGGGTTAGAAATGTTTATTGTGTTTCTTGCTCTTTCATGGTTACTTGTAAATTTATTGTACAAAGTATACCTACACCGTTACAAGTCTATTTCTATTAAGTATGGTGTTCTCTTTATGTGGAGAAAATTTAGTTGTGTTAAGCCTAGCAGAGTAATTAATAAAGCTTATCCTTTGTGGATAGTTTTCTACGTTATAGCACTAGGACTTACTATATATACTATTATTTCAGCTATATATGTGAAATTTGTCCATAAGACACCTGCTGTTGTAATTTTAATACCGGGAGTTAGTGTTACAGGAATAGATTTATTATTTATGCTCACAGCGATCTTCATCAGCGCACTTGCTCATGAATACATGCACGCTAAAGTAGCCACGTCTAGAAGTATTAGAATGAGAGGTTTTGGCGTATTAATAGCTTTAATACTTCCTTTAGCGTTTATAGAGCTTGACGAGGAGTCTTTTGAAAGTACTAGTAAGTTTAATAAAGTTTTAATTCTAGCTGCTGGTGTCGCTGCAAATATACTTCTATATTTAATTGCCATGTTATTAATCCTCGGCTTAACGCAGAGTACTGGTTTACTCGTCACAGAAGTCTCTCGTGGAAGTCTCGCCGAGGAGTATGGCATTAGACCATACGACGTGATCCTAGCTGTTAACGGTACCGAGTTGGAATCTATTAGCATTTTAAGAGATTTCATGTCAACTCCCGAGAACATTGTGCTTAAATTCACGGTGTGGAGATTTGGTAGCGGTTACAAAGAGATCGCGGTGTTCAAGCCTGCTAACATAACTATACTTGGCATTTCAGCCACAATTGCACCGAGACTCGGCGTAGCAAGCGTGTTAACACCACTAGTAACATTACACTTAATAACTTTCACCACGTGGCTTTATATCGTAAACTTTAGCTTAGCACTAATAAACTCAATGCCATTATATATAACTGATGGGGGGAGAATAGCGAATATTGTTCTCGGCGAGAAAGGAGGTAAAATAGCAAATACTCTGGGAATAGCACTACTAGCACTACTACTGGCATCTAGTAGACTGTAGACTATAGATATAACAGTAATTGAAACAGTATTATCCAGCTAAGTGCACTTACTGTTAATTTTTGCCGTTCGCGCTGTTTTGGGTTTCATATAGGTTTATGGTGGTTTATATGAATCGTCTTATTCTTCTGTTATTTAGAATACTTATAAGTTTTGAA
>CAZMCE010000037.1:0-11000 GCA_964564855.1 uncultured Thermosphaera sp.
GTAAACTCTCGTATCCCTCTATTTTTAAGTATAAAATATTGGAGAATAATGTGGTGTAGTTATCATGGTATGCGAGTCTATTGAGAAAATTGCAGAGTGTCTTAATAAGCCAGTAGTTGATCCATATGGTAGGCGACTAGGCTATATAGTAAGTTATTATAGTAATGCTGACGGCCGAGTTTATGCTCTTGAAGTAAACTTCAACGATGTTGAGTATAGAGAGGTGCCAATAGAGAGGTTCTCTGCCTCTGTAGAAGGAGTAGTACTAGTACCAGAGCACGAGTACAATGCCACACTTATTGAGAACAGATTAAAAATAGTAAAAGCTAGGCTCGCTTCACTAGAAGATCTTTACTCTAAAAAAGAGATACCAGTACACGTCTATGAGGGGTTTAAAAAGAAACTTGAAGAAGAACTAGCTAAGTTGAAGAGTAGTGCTCGTGAAGTGAAAGAGGCTTTGAGAAAACGTATTCACGAAGTAGAAGGCTTAATAGCCGAGGTTGAAAAATCCATAGGTTCACTAAAAACAAGCTATTTATCTGGTGAAATACCTGAAAAACCATATCTAGAAGCACTAAGCTCTATGAAGAAAAGTCTTGAAATACTCGTAAAGGAGAAAGAATCTCTTAAAAAACACATTGACGCAATAGAGTCTTTAGAAGCCTTGCCACTCGCACCAGCAATAAGCGTTAAACAGGCTGAAAAAACATCTCCTAGTCAGCCGCAGAGTCAACCTATGCAAGTCGTATTAATAGAATAGCGTAGTTAAACTTTTTTCAACACATATCACGCTTCGGGTCTTGTGAGGCGAATATTTGACACTATTATAAATGGTGCTCTTGTTGGTGTTCTAACCTCCCACCACCATATATTAAATCTCTCTCTTGAAAGCCCTTTGAGGTTTTTCATTAGAGTACTAAAATTAGAGGCCAATCTAACTCTACCTACGTGTCCCACTACATCTCCGTTTTTTACAAGTAGGACTACGTCTCTTGAAACTGTAGAGAAGTGTCCTTCATAGTAGTTTTGAAGCCTCGTATACCAGTTATTAGTTATAAATATACCACTACGTAGTTCTCTAATTAACTCCTCTTCTCTAATATCACCACTTGGAATTTCTAAGTTCCACGGATGTGGCCTCACCCAGCCAGCGTTACCGGTGCTCTTGGTATTCATTTTCACGGCTGTTGCGGCGTTGTGTAGGAGTGTTACGAGTACTCCTTTATCAATAATGGGCTTATTACTGGTTTCTACTCCTTCATCATCAAAACCCACCGCTCCTGGAAGTACTGGATCTCTAGGTACATCGTGTAGAGAGAGTGTGTCAGCTGCAACTCTATCACCTAGCTTATACTTAGCAAACATAGAAAACCCTGTTAAAACAGCTAGAGCTGAAGCCATAGAAGCTACGTAGTCAAATAAATTACCAACAACTAGTGGAGAAAGTATTACATCGTACTCTCCAGGTGTAAAGTCTACTCGCGTCTTAGTTATAGTGGCGTAGAGACCTGCTCTCCTACCAACTTCTCTGAGAACCTCTTGTGAGACACGTGTAGATCCATATGCCCAGTGCCCTGTGAAGTCTCCTTTAAATGCCCTGGCATAAACCTCAAATTCTGTCTTGTTTTCACCACACTCGTATCCTCTACTAGTGACTAGTAATCTGTCTATTTTAGACAGTGCAATAGTACCTGAAACTCTCTCTACGCCAGTACCCAATGCTTCGCTAACTAATACGTCTACGAGTCTACTCGGGTCTCTCATGTAATGCTCCGCGTTGTAGTCAAAAGCCCCCTCTAGGGGCTTGCACAACGCGTAATCTGGGAGTGGAGCGTAGAGCTCTGCCTCCATGATCTTGTCTGCAATTTTAGCTACTTCTTCAGCATGTTTCACCAGGATTTCTGGATCGTGGGTTTCGTAGCTGAGAACCCACAGTCTCCTAGATTTGACTATTCTAATATTTAATTCAAGTTTACTCCACAATTGTGTTATAGAGGGCTCACTATTCCAGATCTTTGTCATAAGCTCTCTGCGCGTTACAGCTAAAACTGCAATTTCGTCAAATTGTCGAGAAAGCTTCTCTACGATGTTATGAATGAGCTCATTAATGTCTGTGTTCATGTAAGAACACCTATGCGCATTTTAGATAACTTGACATTGGGGCCGCCGAACCAAACTGGAACACCTTGTGAAGGTTCACCTTTACCACAGGTACCTGGATGAAACTCTAAGTTCTTATCGACGGCGAGTATATTGCTGTAAAACCACCCAGTAGTAAATTCCAGTACGGGGTTTCTCACAGGATCTGCTAGCTCTCCATTCCTGATCAAATACGACTCAAGCCCTACATATCTCTGATTCCACCTAATATCATCAATATTCCACTCCATATACGACTTCACGTACACGCCGAGATCTATATCCTCGATGAGTTCTTCGAATTTCAATTCACCTGGGGCAATATAAGTATTACTCATTCTAATAATAGGTTCTGAGGAGTTATTCATACTTCTAGAGGCTCCATTACTTCTCGTATTAAATAGTCTTGCAGTGTGCCTATTGTGTAGAGGCTCGTGTATTAAGCCATTCTTGTAGAGGAATCTTGGTCGTGCTTTTACACCTTCATCATCATAAAGGTAAAAGCCGTAACTACCAGGTATTGTTGGGTCATCTATAACTGTGGCGTGTTCACCGCCAACTCTATAGTTATTAATATACTCGGGCTTCACATAAGACTCTCCAGCTTGTGAAGCCTCTCTGCCGAGAATTCTATCAGCCTCCATGGGGTGTCCTGCAGACTCATGGGCTATGAGCCCCACAACCTCTGAGCCTAAGACCACTGTGACTTTTTCACTTGGAGGACTAGTACCTTCTATGAGAACTTTTTCTAGAGCTGTGTGTTCCTCAACTAGTATTTTTAAATGGTTCCACTGCTCAATAAGCTCTATTCCTCCAGAGCCTCCAAATTCCCTCATTCTCTGTAGTGTCCCTTTTTGTGGGTGTAATAATGTTGATGATATAGACATGTATAGTCTTGGTACGCGTGACTCTATGTGAGCGCCATCACTTGTAACTACAAGTTTCTCTTGAACATGTGTTCTAATAGTCGTGACTAGAAATGGTAATTTTACTTCTCTAATCGTGGACTTTACAGTGTTATATGCCTCCACAGCAAGTCTAATAGCATTTTCCACGTTGAAGTCTAGAAGAGGCTTCTTCTCGACAACACTATATTTTACTACACCTAACTGCTCCTCAGAAAACACTATTGGCTTCTTCCTCAGACTACTAGTAGCTCTAGCCTGTGAAACAGTTAGTTCTAATACGTTGAGTAAATTACTAAGAGAAATATTACTAGTCGATGCGAAACCTAAAGCCCCGTTAACTAGAACTCTAACACCAACACCACTACTTCTATAATACGATACTGCTAGAACCTTGTCATTTCTCACAGAAACTACAAATCCGTAGTCATCTTGAAATCTCGCCTCTACATACTGTGCGCCGAGACCTCTTCCACGATCCACTATGCGGTATAGGAGTAAAGGGTCTATTTGCAAATAACACACCTGCTTAACATAATAATGGTTTGTATTTATTAAAACACACTGTTTTCTTCATAAACCAAGTACTTTTATTAACAGTGCTAATGCAGCTGTTAAGCCTATAGTGGCTATTGGATGTATTCTAGTTGCCAGTAGTAGTATTAGTGATAGTGAGAAGAGGATTACCGAGACAGGGTCTAATGTAAAAGTGCCTTTCACGAATAGAACTGATCGTGCTAATCTGAGAAACACGTAGAGAATTAGTGCTATGACAGCTGCATTAATACCTCTAAAAACAGCTCTGACTAGCTCGTGCTCTAGATATGGTCTAAGTACTATCACGGCGCTTAGTATTACAAGGTATGCCGGGAGAACAACCCCCATAGTCGCAATGATAGAGCCGGGAAATCCTCTGAGCACATATCCAACCCACGTAGCTGTATTTATAGCTATAGGTCCTGGCGTGCTCTCAGCAATACCTAGGATTCTAAGGAATTCTTCTTCACTAACCCACTCTCTATTCTCAACAAGTTCCTTGTAAAATAAAGCTATTCCACCATATCCTCCGCCAAACATAAATAACCCTATCTTAAAGAACTCTATAAAGATCTCTATGTAAGACACCATAAGAGATTGCACCACGTTAACTTATACTACTATATTTATAAAACTTTTACGCGCTTATAGTGGATTTAGGTGCTTAAGAGTGAAACATACTCTTGAAAAACTCTTTAACCCTGAGAGCGTTGCAATAGTTGGAGCTACACCAAAAGAAGGCAAAATTGGACGTGCTATATTAGAGAACTTTATTAAGAGATTTCGTGGGAAAATTTACCCTGTAAATCCCGGCTATGATGAGATCTTTGGGCTTAAATGCTATAAGAGCGTTGCAGATCTCCCAGAAACACCTGACCTCCTAGTTGTGGCTATACCGGCTCTCAGCGTTCCCGCTGTTATTCGTGAAGCCGCTATTAAAGGCATACGCATGGCTATTGTTATTAGTGGGGGCTTTAGAGAGACGGGTACACCCGAAGGAGAGAAATTAGAGAAAGAGCTTGAAGAGATCTCTAAGACTCATGGTATAAGAATACTTGGTCCTAACTGTATTGGAGTTTATGATAATTGGAGTGGTGTAGACACATATTTCTTACCTAAAATGAAGAGGCCTCCGCGTGGCTTTGTGGGTTTTATAAGTCAGAGTGGGGCGTTCTCATCTGCTCTCATGGACTGGATGGCTTATCACAATATTGGTGTTTCTAGGGCTATTAGCTATGGCAACAAAGTTGATATAGATGATGTTGACCTTTTAGAGTATCTTGGCGAAGACGAGAAGACTAAAGTCATTTTAATGTATATAGAGGACTTAAAACCAGGTCGTGGTAAGTTATTTATTGAAGTTGCTAAGAGGGTTGTTCAGAAAAAGCCAGTTGTGATATATAAGGCCGGTAAGACTAGTAGAGGTAGTCTCGCAGCTGCTAGTCACACTGCAGCTATGGCTGGAGAGTATAGTGTATATAAGGCTGCCTTTAGGCAGGCAGGTATAATTGAAGTGGATAGTTTTGACGAGATGATGGATGTTGTCAGGATCTTTCTACACCAGCCCCTAATGAAGGGTAATAGAATTTACATTGTAACAGACGCCGGAGGCGTTGGCGTCATGTTAACAGACGCCCTAACTAGTGTTGAACTCGAAGTACCCCAGACTCCTAGCAGCCTCAAAGATGTGCTCAGAAAAGAGCTTCCACCTCACTGTATCGTAGAAAACCCCATTGATCTTACTGGTGATGCTGACGACGAGAGGTACATGCGTGTACTCGATATTTTAATTGAAAAGCCCTATGTAGATGCTATCGTAGTAGTTGCCTTACCGCAAATACCGGGTATTAAGGGGTCGTTTATAGATCACGTTATTAGGCTTAAAAAAGAGTATAAAAAACCAATAGTTGCTTTAACTATTGGCAGCGAAGCCTCTATTGAAGTAGCGAAAAAACTTGAGGAAGGAGAAGTCACAGTCTTTGAGTCTCCTGAGAGGCTTGCAAAAGCGTTAAAAGCCCTTTACGCGTACAGTATAATAAAAGTACGTGGTGGCTACTACGAGAAGCCCTAAGGAGATCATTAGAAAAGCCCTTAGCGAAGAGAGGCTAAAACTACTAGAACACGAAGCTTTTGAACTTGCAAAGTACTACGAAATACCCGTACCTGAGACCTCGCTAGTGAGAGATCCCAAAGAAGCCTATGAACTAGCAGACACAATAGGGTACCCAATAGCACTAAAAATAGTTTCTCCAGATATTATTCACAAGAGCGATGTGGGAGGAGTAAGATTAGGCTTAACGAGCAGAGAGGATGTTGCTCGCGCAGTTGAAGAGATGTTAAAAAAGATCTCGGCTAAAGCTCCACACGCTAGAGTCATAGGAGTTTTAATGTATCGTATGGCTCCACCCGGCCTCGAAGTAATTGTAGGAGGTGTGAGAGATCGTGTTTTTGGAGCAACTGTAATGTTTGGGCTTGGAGGGATTTTTGTTGAAGTTCTCAAAGATGTATCATTTAGAATAGCCCCTATAAGTATAGGTGAGGCTCTTGAAATGATCAGCGAAATAAGGTCTAGTAAAATACTAGAAGGATATAGAGGGCAGGGACCTGTAGATAAGAAGGCTATAGCTGAGATCATAGTGAAGACATCAAAGCTCATGGTAGAGAACGAGGAGGTAGCTTCTATAGACTTAAACCCTGTAATAGTATATTCTAGTGGAGCCATGGTTGTAGATGTACGTGTTATTTTAGGCAAGGTGTCACACTAAATGAATAATTCTCTGAGAGAGCTTGAGGAGCGCGCTGAGAGTATTGCCCGAGAACTCTACGAAGTAAGAGAAACCATTAAAACACTAAAAGAGAAAAGACTTAAACTCATAAGTGAGCTCGAAGACATTAGAAAAAAGAGAAATACTCTTTTAGAAAATCTCAGAAAAATAAAATCTAAACTTAAACAGAGTTTAGAAGAGCGTAAAGCCCTGCTAGCAGAGTTTAAGAAACTTATAGAAGAGCGTAGAAGTCTAATTGACGAGTTAAGAGTTATTAGAGAGCTTATGCAGAATAAGAAAAACACATATCAGACTTTAATTCAGGAAGTTAGAGTACCTATATCCGCTATAAAACACAAAGTAGAGGAATTAGAGTGGCGTTTACAGACTAGTATCCTCACACTAGAAGAAGAAAAAGAAATTATAAGGAAGATTCAGGCCTATAATTCACTTATAAAAAGAGCTCTAAGTGCTAAGAAGGAGAGAGAAGAGTACTTAGAGCTTCGTGCGTTCTACCTATCTCTTAAAAGCCGCATTAGTGAGCTTACAAGTAAAATTAGCGAAATTAAAAGATTACTCAACGAAAAGAGTAATGAAGTAGGAGAGTTGAAGAACAGGGTTAACGCTTGTCTCTCGGAGTACATGAGTGTGAAAAATCTCCTTGAAAACAAGAAGAAAGAGATTAGCGAGTACGATAATAATATAGTGCTCTTAACATCGAAATTAACAGCACTTAGGCAAGAATACAATAACATAGTTACTAGTATTGCGAAAGAAAAGGAGAAAGCTCTTTTAGAGTCTAAGAGGCGCGGTATAGTGGCAAAAGCGAGTGAGCCTAGTAAGAAGAGGTATAGTTTAGAAGAACTCAAAATTCTACACGGAGTTTCTGAGGAGGAGTAATTAGCGCCCAAATCTACGTTCTCTTCTCTGATAACTCCTTACAGCCCTCCACAAATCTATTCTCCTAAACTCAGGCCAGTAGACATCGCAGAAGTAGAGCTCGCTGTAAGCAGACTGCCAGAGTAAGAAGTTACTTATCCTCTCTTCTCCACTAGTTCTAATTATTAAGTCGACGTCGGGTATGTCTCGTGTATACAAGTACTTAGAGAATGCTTCTTCATTTATTTCATCTGTTCTTAACAGGCCGCTGGCAATGTCACGTGCAATAGACTTGACAGCGTCTACTATTTCTTGTCTACCACCATAACACAGCGCAATTGTCAAGAAGTAGTTATTGTAACTTGCTGTGCTCTCTTCTATTTTCCTAATAAGATCTTTTATGTCACCAGGCACATACTCTAATCTCCCAATAACAGATACTCTAACCTTATTCTTGTGTATTTCATTACTATTAAGAAGCTCTACTAAACCATTTCTAATGATGTTGAATAAGTTCTCGACTTCAACTTTACTCCTGTAAAGACAATTCTCTGTACTCATAGCGAATACTGTTACATATGGTACTTTAAGCTCCCACAGCCACTTTAAAACTTCTTTTAGCTTCTCGTAGCCGTGAACATGTCCTTCAAGAACAGGTAAACCTGCCTCTTGAGCCCACCTCCTATTACCATCTGGAATAATACCCACATGTAGCGGTATTGGCCCGCTCTCTATTTGCATCCACAAATACTTCTCGTAGAGCTTATATACTGGTTTGAGTATAAAGGGTAAAAACCACAGTGCTATTTTCTTTGCAAATCTCTTAAACCACTTTGTAGACACTATATCCACCTAGTTCAATAAGAGAGTTAAACTAAACTCTATACATAGTGTTTTTAAAGAGGTTTGAAATAACCTTTACTTTAGTGTTGTCAGGTGAGATCTTGTCTTACTATCAGGGAAGCGACCTGCGGAAACCAAGTGGCGGGTTTAAAGGTAGACATAGAAAAGTAAAGAGAAAATACGAACTTGGCTCACCTCCAACTTATACAAAAATAGGAAGTGAGGAGAAGAGAAAAATTGAGAGTGTTTATGGTGGTAATGTTAAAGTTAAATTAAAAGAGGCCGTATATGTTAATGTGTGTTTACCAGACGGCGTTGTCAAGAAAGTCAAAGTACTTGATGTTGTTGAAACACCTGAAAATCCGCAACATGCAAAGTCTAAAATAATATCTAAAGGCTCTATAGTGAAGACCGAGCTAGGGCTGGTCAAGATCACTTCTAGGCCAGGACAAGATGGTGTGTTAAACGGCGTATTAACTAAATAGCTCGAGGAAAGTTTCAGAGATAAGTACCGTGAAAGGGTTTTTATCTTTGAGTAGAGAATACCGCGGCAAGCGAGTAGTCATATATCCTGTTTACTTTGACTATAATAGGAGTCGTAAAGAAGGTAGGAAAGTTCCACGTTCCTTAGCTGTGCAAAATCCCAGTATTGAAGAGATCGCAGCTGCTGCCAGAGAATTAGGACTAGATCCCGAAATTTCTTTAGAAGTAAAGTACTCCAAAGATCCCACTACTAAGGGGAGAGTAGTTGTTAATAAGTATATAAGTAAACAACAAACTCTCTTACTACTGGCAAAAACTCTAAGAGAAAAACTGAAGGCTGTTAAGACTTGATAAATACTTAAGAGCATGTTCGCTCGTGAATTAGGATGATTTCTAGCTCTGTTTTTCGGATGTCTTATCACGTTTCTTACGTTTCCACATAATTGTATTATTTTAATATTGATTTAAATGCTTTAAGTATGACGTACTGTATGTTTATTGGGGTATATTTTGTATAACCAGATACACAGCTTAACTAGGTCAGTAGCCACACACTAGCAGGGGGGTTGATTGAGACTACTTGGTATTCCCGAGATTTATAGTAAAGATGGATATGTTGTTGTTAAACCTCTTGTTAAAAACGTTCTTGAATGCCTTGGCTCTCTTGTATTTAATAATTCTGGTAGGAGAGTAGGCATTGTCACCGATATCATTGGTCGTATAGATGATCCCAGAGTAATTGTTAAACTCGATAATAAAGATCTTGGCGAGTTTTTAGTATCTAGACGAGAGAGACTCTATTTCGCTAAAAAAGTGAGAAGAGAGAAAAGGTGAGCTAATACAGTGAGTATGTCTTGTCCTTATTGTAATAGTAATAGCGTGGTATTCGACGAGCATTTCTACGTATATGTGTGTATACACTGTGGTACAGTTTTAGATGAACATCCTTTTCACAGTAGTGAGGAAGTGCTGGGAGAAGATTCCTTACCCAGATATAGTGGAGCCTATACAAGCAGAGTGCATGACCGCGGGGTTGGTAGCACAGAGATCTCGGGTGATTTAAAACAACATGTGAGAGAGGGGCGTGTGTGGGTTGCTAGAAATATTGATGCCCGAATTGGTAAAAATGAGCGGAGACTAACTAAAGCGCTGAGAGAGCTTAATGAGCTTATCAAAGTACTAAATACACCCACAGCTGTCGCTGAAACTGCCGGTGAAATATTACATAGAGTTATAAAGGGCTGTAGTTTCAAAGAGACTACAATTAAGAGGATAGTCATAGCATCTCTTTACATTGCTTACAAAGTATGTGGGTATCCAAAACCAGCTAAGGTCTTTGTAAAAGAACTTGGAGTTTCTGAGAGAGACCTCTGGGAGGGTTTGAGGAGAATAAGAGGTCTTGATAAGGCTGAGAAGCCCTCCTCTGAGACAAGCGATCCGAGGTGCTATGTCAACTACATCTCGTGGAGTTTAAACCTTAAACCCTACAATACAACACTAGCAAATGAAATTCTCACAGCTGTTAAAAACAGCACTAGAGTTAGCGGTAAGAGCCCTGCAAGCTTAGCTACAGCTGCCGTATACTTAGCTTGCATATTACTCAATGACAGGCGTAGCCAGCTAGAAGTAGGACGTACTGTTGGCTTAACAGATGTAGCTGTGAGAAACGCGTATAGTACACTAGTTGAATCTCTGGATATTGATATTTTAATGTAATTCTCTTCTAATTACCACAATATTTACTACTAAAAGTATATTACACCTTAAATACTACTTCTAAGTGTAAGCGTGTTTTTGAGTATTAAAGGGTATTAACATGTCGAGTAGTCTTAATAAGAATGATGTAGTTTTATTAAAGTGGCTATTAAGACAAAACAAAAATAGCGAATTAGTATATCAGAGCATAATTCCAGGGAAAATTAAGCTTAATCCAAAGATTGTCTCTAAAGTTCTAAATAAACTTGAAAAAATGGGACTCATAGAGAGAGTCCCCGTCACTTACAATAAGAGGAAAACTTATATTGTGAAACCCAATGTAGAAATGGCTATTAAAGTACTTAGAGAAATAGGAGAAGATTATGTAGATATAGATGAAGTTGTTAGAGAAGTTCTTTCCATACCATGTATCTCCTGCCCTCAAACAGAAAAATGCTATGAAGGTGGTTTTTACGACCCAGTATTCTGCCCTCTCCTCACAGAGTACATTAGGAGTAAGGCCAACATGGAAAATGAAAAATAAACGTAAAACTACACCTTTACAAGACTTTTAAGCTAAACTAATACTAAATATAACTTAATGGAGAAGTCAGCACGATCTGAGACTATGACTCAATTTTAATCACAGGAAATATATTGACGGGATGACCATGAATCCCAAGCTGACGAGCTGATGAAACCGGGCGCTGAGGACCGTTATTTCCAATTATAACTGAAACCCTTATTTTCAAGA
>CAZMCE010000038.1:0-10922 GCA_964564855.1 uncultured Thermosphaera sp.
TAGTATTTTCCAACTCGAGCTCTTGGCTTATAAATATCTGGCAGCGCACTCACCGCTACCTACCCTATTTCCTCTCTAAACTGTAAGTTCTACTTCTCAGTCCGTTAATCACGGTATTTGAAATATGCAATATAATAGTAGCTATTAAGTACACTAATATACTATGTTAAATCGCCACATACACAAAAAACCTCGTGTATAAGTTGATGAAGCATCTCCATGTCGCCTAATTCAAAAGCGGATACTAGGACTGCTCTAAAAGGCCCTCTTGTCTTTTCAGCTACAGATATGAGATCCGATACTATTTCACTTGATAAGCCCTCTTCGCGGGCTTCTTCAATGAGCTTTGAGGGGTCTTCGACCAAGAGTTTAACTATTCTTGGATTACTAGCAATATCTCTTTTATTAATCACTGGAACAGCCAGTAGCCCCGTCTTAACTTGTAGAAGTACGAAGAGAAACCAGAGAAAAACTCCATCAGAGACCCTCTGAATAGCAGAAGCGTCAATAACATATACTAACACAGCATGTGATGTCTTGGCGAGCTTTTCGAGGAAAACCCTACTGGCAGGTCTAAAGAGAAAAGCTTCCATTTGACCAGGTGTGTCTATGAGCACTAAATCCCACTTATTGATGTTTATAAATGGCTCTTCTGAGAAGATCTCAGTTATCTTCTCCGCTATGAGCTCAGAAGCTTTTATAAAAGCCCCATTAGGTCCAAGATTATACTTTAACATAATATCTCTAAGAGTAAATAGCCTTCTAATATCAAAAATAGGGTTATATAAGAGCTCATCTGCTCCAGGATCAAGGTTTACAGTGGCAACTTTTAGGAAGAGTGTCTTACGGGCCCACTCACTATAAGCCTTTACAAGGCTACTCTTACCTGAACCAGCAGGTCCTGTAAACACGACTACTACAGCTGGCAAATACAACACCTACTACGTGTCGAGAAGACGTTAAAGAACAGATTGTTCTATTAGAAACTATACACTAAAGTTTTTAGACTTCACTCTCAATAGGTGCTTTAGTTACCTTCTTTAATTGTCTCTGATACATTTCAACTAGTTCTTGGCTCGTAGTAGCGTCTTCGGGTCTCTTATCAGGTCTCCATCTTATAAATCGCGGAAATCTAATAGAAATACCAGCGTCTGGTTTTAACATCCCTTTAGCACATGTATGTATTGGTGAGAGTGTTAGTTCTGCACCAATAATTTCAGCTACGAGTACAGGGTCTACCCAGACGTCAGCTTCCATCTCAGCTTCTACTCTTGGGTGTTTTTTACTCCTAATATATGGTTTAAGAAGATCTTGCAATTTATCGAGATCCTCGTCTTTAAATCCAGAGCCGACCTTGCATACCGTTTCAAACAGGTCTTTTTCAGGGTTATAAGCCGCCATTAAAAGAGTGCCGAATTTACCTCCTCTCCGACCTTTACCATAAAAAGCGCCAACAACAACTAGGTCTACAGTATCGATCATCTCGCTCCTATAATCACGTTTAAACTTAATCCATAACCAGCCTCTCGCACCAGCCTGGTAAATGGAGTCTTTGTGTATAGCTTTAACTATTACCCCCTCACAACCCTCACCAATAGCCTGCATAAAGAACTTCTCTAGCTCTTCTGGATCACCAGTCTTAGTGTACTTAGCTATCATGAAGTCCTCTGTCTCTCTCACAATTTTCTCCAGTGCAGTTCTCCTCTCAATAATAGACTTAATGGTGTAGTCTTCTCCGTTAAGATAGAGAAGATCAAAGAGGAAGACTTTCACTGGGTAATCTTTTACAACAATATGTATGTCGTGCTTCCGCTTTCTATGCATTAACTCCTGGAAAGGAAGCAGTTCACCTGTGTCTTTATCGTAGGCTACTATTTCACCTTCAACTATAACTTCCTCGGCGTTGATATTGTCGAGAGTCATTTCAACTACATCTGGATACTGGTGAGTAATATTTTCAAGCCTTCTCGAATATATTACTACTCTACTGCCTTTCTTGTGAATTTGTGCTCTCTCTCCATCGTATTTATACTCTACAAGAGCTATACCTCCAGCTTTGGCGAGAATCTCTCTCGGGTCATTGTGTCTCTCAGCGAGCATAGGCCTTATGGGAACACCTACTTCTGGCTTAATTTTCTTTAAGCCCTCTAAGCCCTCGATAGCTAAGATCCTTGCAACCTCCCCAAGATCTGATCTTAAATTATACGCTCTCTCTATTATAGGTCTAGCAGTGCTGCCACCACCATATATCACTGCTAGTGCATCCATTATAGTTGCGTCGCCTATACCAGCTCTTAACTTACCTTCTATAAATCTCACAATGAATTTTGCCTCTTTGGGCGAGGCGTCTCTCAATAAGCCTGCAGTTAACCTGATCTTGAGGTCTCTACTGCCCTCACCCTGTGCTTGTGCTATTTTTACGAGAGTGCTATAGACACTGCTCACAGTTAGCTCTCTGGAAACTCCTTGTGTAAATGTAAAGAGCGAGACCTTAATTTGCGCTTTGCTTTTTAGAGTTTCGGCTGCTTTACCCAGGTCGCCTGTGCTCCTAACTAATTGTTCTACTTGACTCTCACTAACATTACACGCAAGAGAGATCGCTTTAATAAGGAGCTTCTCACTGACTCCAAGTTCCGGCATACCTTTCCAGTCAGGCCATAGCACACCTGACACTAAATAAACAACTTTATCTATTATCTCCGGTGGGGTACTCTTAAATAGATTTGCAAGTAAAGCGATCATCTGCGTTCTCGCAGACACTAACTCTAATCTATCCATTGTCTCAGCTAGAAGCTTAAATAGCATATCACTCATACACACAACCCAGTAGACTTATTCGTGTAAAACCTTATAAAAAAGATACTCTTATCAGACAAGCATATAATGTATTATTAATGTTAACTTATTCTGTTTTGCCTGCTCTGTGTGATGCTCATACACGTCTCATTAACCGAGCTCTTTGTGATTACATCCTAAGATCTATTCATATTTTAAAGTAGTAGTTTAAAACTACGGTCTTAGTGAGTTATTAAGGACTTTATATTTTAAAAATTCTGGTGATGAGAACCCGGCAAGAATGAGCAATGATTAATCAGAGTTTCGCTGAGGGAGAAAGCGTGCATGTGAAATCCTCACCTGCGAAAATGCTCGTATTTATGCTAATACTTGTCCTGTTAATTTTAAACACGATTAACCCAGTACTAGGAGAGCGACAGTACAAGTCATGTAGAATAGTGCTTCTCGCGGTTTTAGGTGATGGTAGAGGTGCAACTGTGCCCGGCGAGATCAGGGTTGTATATGGTGGGAAAGGGCTGATCTCTACTAGTAGTGGTGTTGGCGAAGACGTAGTAGTCTCTTTTAACCTTGCGTTAATGTACGCCTCAGCTATTACAGGTGTTGATTATAAGTGTTGCAACTATTACCTAGATATTAGTGCGAATGTAGGAGGACTTAGTGCCACACTACTATTTTACATAGCACTTCTACAGATATTTCAGGACCGAGAGTGCTCTACAGATATTTCAGCGACAGGCATCATAGGTCCAGGAGGCGTAATTGGAGCTGTAGCTGGACTAGAGCAAAAACTACTTGCCGCGCAAGAGAAGAATTTAACTCTTGTATACATCCCAGGCGTAGAGCTCCAATTTCTCAACTACACTCCAATTCCCGTTAAAGAAGTCTTTACTGTTTATGACTTTGTACATGAAGAATTTGAAAATTCAAAAACTAATATAATACATAAAAACGTTCAAATAACTTTTAGAACTGTATATGAGAATTTGTCTTCCATGATCGAAAACATCCTGAATCAACTAGAAAGCGTAGAGTGGAGAGATGAGTACTATGAACTTGCACGTAGATATTTAGATGAAGCACTCACGGCGGCTTCTCGCGATGAGTACTATGTAGCATCCTCACTTACTTATGCAGCACTCGTTAATGTGTACACCTCTAAGCTTGCGTACTTAAATACTACGAGCTCGGAGGCTCTACACGAAGAGATCAGATCAGCGCTGGAAGAGGCCCTCGCCATAGCTTTAAATATCAAAAACGGGGTCACTCAGAAACTAGAAGTAATTGCGAAGACTAAGTACGTTGATCCAGTTTACCTAGATTTTCTAATAACCTCCTATACTAGGGCTAGTGAAGCTGAAAAACTAGCCATACAGGCAAAAACTTCTCTTAGCACTACAAGAGACATTGACGAGACTATTTATATTACAGCTAGAGCGTGGGCACGTGCTCTGTCAGCCTTAGGCTGGTTTAATGTTACTATGAGCAATTATAATAGTGTAGGTGAGACTATAAGTGTGCGTGATGTGGGGTTAATTAAAACAAGATTAAAGGAGTTTCTGAGCGCTCACGTAAAATATTTGTTACAAATGGGCATAAATAGGGAGATTAACTTGTCTGAGAAAAACGACTTAGTATGGTTTGTACAGATATTTGAGCAATTACTAGATATCTCACGAGACCTCTACACTACCTTACCTAGTAGAGTCTTGTTCACATCTAATAGCACAGAGGTAATTAGACCCTTAGTGACTAGGTTAAAGAGACTAGTAGAGGGCTTTATGGGACGTTACAAGTACTATCCACTCTCTACTCTACTAGTCTTAGACCTAGCAGAGTACTACTTAGGCCTGGGCTTTGAGCCATTCACTGTAATGTCACTTATATATACGGAACTCCCAAGACTGGCACTTTATATACTTGCGGCAAATGCCGAGAAATGGGTGATTACAGGTTCTCAACCTTTCTATGTTCCACGCGAAACAGCTGTTATCTACTCGTTCGTAATTCTATTGTGTGGATTATACTTGATTTATTCTACATATAAGTCACTTGAGAAGAAAAGACTTCTTCTCGCTACTGAAGTCTAAAAGAGTCTTCTTTACTGATCTAGCTCCTAATACCTCGCCCAGTACTAGTTTAATAGATTTCTTAAAGTCTTCTTCTAGAGAGCTTTTTAACTGTGGATTATAAAGCGCTGCTGCAGGATGATATGTAGGTATAATTTTAACACTAAAATTAAATAATTTTGCAGAGTAAATTTTACCATGTTGTAAACTCATACTAGTCCACTTTAAACCGGCTAGTTTAAAAATAGTCCTTGCAGAGTGCCTACCAAGACAAACCACAATTCTCGGCTTAATTAGCTCTAATTGCTTTACTAAATATGGTAAACAAGCACTAATCTCATCGTCTTCCGGGTCCCTGTTTCCAGGAGGCCTACACTTAACTATGTTTGTAATATAAAAATCTTCTCTTCTATAACCAGTAGACTCTATAAGCTCAGTGAGTAATCTGCCAGCAGGGCCGACAAAGGGCCTACCTTGCTCATCTTCTTTTTCACCTGGAGCTTCACCAATAAACACTAAAATACTCTTTTTATTACCTTCACCGGGAACGGCTCTACGCCTACATGTGTGGAGTTTACACTTAGTACAGTTCAATATTTCCTCTTCAAGTATCCTCCAGGGATCTGAGCTCAAAAAGCAGAACACCTTTAAGTGGGAAATTAGCTAACCATATTTTCTCTAATCTAAATTTTAGATAAAAGTTAATATGCCGAGAAAGCTATATAGGAATGCTCTTAACTCTTAGTACTCTTAGCTACTAGAAACTAGATATATGTGCAAAAAAGTAGTTTAGAAAAAGAGTTTACAGAGAATTAAACTCGTAGTTGAGATAGCTGCAATTAACATATTGTCATCTAGTAGTGGTGGTATCTCAAAGTGCTCTATTATTGTCGAGAGCACGGCCGGTACTATACCGTGTATACCTACGTAGCAGTATCCTATAGTTAGTGTTACAACTAACATTGCAATATTTCCAGTCCAAGCTTTAGTTCTCTTACCGTATACAGCATTTCTCACAATACCTGTTACAGCGTCACCTAGAGACATAAATAGTGGTGGTATTATGGCGTAATAGGGGTTTTTCAAGATAGTCCAGACTACAAATAGTGACAAGCCCCATGCAATACAGAAGTTTACTTCATAAGCGTTGTCTTCTACTTGAAACCACGAGAGTTCCCGGCTCTTGTAGTGTGGTATGTATAGTATTATCGCTATTACTAGGGCGAAGATTAGTGGTATTAGCGGTGACGTGAAGATGTAGGGTGTAATGAAAGCTACTACGCCACCTGCTAATATGTGTATGAATTTCCTGTTGTAATAAACCGCGACATTTCTCTTAAATCCTTTCTTTAACATGTACAGGTATGCTCTCTTCGTAAAGTAAACTACACTAAGTACATATATGAATAATACTAATGCGAGTAGAATTTCTTGCGTAGGGTTTTCCGGTAACAAATACATGGCTACTAGCCCCATTAACCAGATGTAGAAGAATAAAGTTAAAAACTAGTTGTGGAGAGCTATTTGCTGGAGGTGTAGTTACTACTTGGAGACTTCAGCCGAGGACTCCGAATATTGTATAGCATATGGTGGTGTTGAAGCATGTTCTCCGCTGGAGTGGAGAGAGATCCTCTCTTCTAAGATTGACAATATAGTGGTGTCTAATAGTACATGTACATGTATTAGTACTAGGCTCTCACTTTACAGGCTCTTATTGTTGAAGCTACTTAGACTGAGAGTGTTAAAATCGAATAATAGGATTGTGGTGTGGGGTATTATAGCTGGCAGGGATTTCTCAAAGTGTAGAGAGAACATACTAGTTAATTTAAATGATAATGACTGGCTACAATTATACTCTAAAAAACTACCTAAACTACTAGCACTTCCACTCTCTGAACCCCTACGGGTACTAATCTTCACGCTTATCGGAATTTCAGGGATTTTTGTTAATCTCGTGAGTGCACAAACAGTATACACTTTATTAGCAAGATATGGATATATAGCTAATCCCATAGCCTCTACTACTGGTTTTGAGACCAGCGTCTTGTGGAATTTTATCCTACATGAAAAGATAACGTTCAGGGGAACAGGTCTTGAGAAACACTTAAGGAAAATGCTAGTAAGACTAGTTAAATACCACTTTGCAAGTATTGGTAGCTGGGCAGCGCAGATCACTATGGCCACACTACTCCCGCTTTCACTGAGAACACCGTTTTGGCTTGCTCAGCTAGTAGGAATAATACTGGGCTTCGTAGTAAACTTTATATTGGGGTATATTTATACGTGGAGCATGCATAGAGTGAAAAGAGCGTGGTGATATTATTGGGGTTAAAACATAGAAAATACATTTATGTTGAGAGAAGTGATGGCTACTATGTTAAAGTGAGAGTTCTCAATATTAGGTTTGGTCGTGGAGAGATACAAGGCAATGTCTCAGACCCGTCAAGATACATTATTGTAGGCTTTAAGACTAAAAAGCCTCCACACACAGCTACAATTGTAGGTGAGGAGACTCTACCACCACCTATTAGAGAAAGAATTTACAGTGTTTAGTTATGAGTACAGCTGTAGAGTTCTTTATTAATACTCTCAAATCTCACAGTAAAAAAGTCCTAGTAGAGAGGCAGAGGGACTACTTACTAGTGGTGACTAGTATTAGTGGCAAAGATGTTATTTTGTGCTTTAAGAGAGGACTTCACGCTGACACGTACTACGTAAAACTAGCGCTTGCAGATGATATTTCCACTCTCGAGTGTACTGAGCTAGAGTACTCTCCACTTGGGCTTTACGTTTTCTCAGAAAACCCAGCTATACTGGCTGAAACTGCTATTAGAAAAGCAAGACTACTCATGGAGAGATCTAATGCTTAACCTAGCTCTTTATTCTTAGAATAGCTGGTTTAACTCCCTCGCTATCTATACTGTAGAGAATCCAGCCTTGTTTATGCGAAGCCCCTTTCATCTTTAATACTCTAATTTGTCTCACAAAGACTGGTATTTGAGAAGCTAAGTCTTCAGGTATGCTACTAGTCTCTAGTACCCCGTCTACTAAGTGTTCTATAATTAAGAGGTAGTTTCTTAGCTCACTAGTTGAGGTGTGTAGTGTGGCTATAGTTGTTATGCCACGAGATTTAGCTATATTTGCTCTCAGAGACTTTACGAATGAGACGAAGCGTGCTGGATCCAGCGAGATCATCGCCTCGTTCAGAGAATCTATAACTACGAGTCCTCGCTCCTCTAATCTAAACCGCTCGCTTGCTTTAATAAGTGTGGTTATTGTGTTATCAGGGTTTTCAGGTGAGACTTCGTCTATAACACAGGAATGAACTCTTCCCCTACGCTGTCTCATAGTATAACTAAATCCATCAATAATACTCAATAACTGCTGGGAGCAGTAATTCTCAACCGGTATTTTAAACGCTGAAAGTTGTCTTAAAACTGTTAAGGGGTCATCGTCGAGTGTCAGGTAAATTACCGGTTCACCAACGCTAAGTACGTCTTTTACAAGGTGTATTAATATAACACTTTTACCAGAACCGCCTTCTCCAGCTAGTACTATAAAGGAACTTCTAGGCAAGCCTTCTGGAAGTAAATATTTGAATAGGTCTTGAGATAGTTGCAAGAACATTGTCTACTCTCCCACTTCCACCAAATTCTACTCTAAATCAAGACACCTATTTAACCTCTACTTTATAATGTTAATAGCAAATTAAGCGTTTACGTGGGAAGTAGTTAAACATATAGTTCATCTTTAACAACATTGGTTAGTACCATCGGATATACTGCAATAACTCCATCTAGCTTTTCTATTTCTCTATGTACTTTTTCTAACTCTCCGCGAGTGGTAGCCCAGATGACAGCCAAGATATCGTGATCTCCCCCTGTGAGCGCTAAGTACTTAACGCACTCCATTCCTTCAAGTGCTTTTACAACATCAAAGAGCTTTTCAGGCTTCACATTTATACCAGTAAAGCTTACGTGCTCATAGCCAAGAGATCTTGGGTCTACAATAACCGTGTACTTTCTTATAACACCTGTTTTTTCAAGTTTTCTCACACGCTTAATAACAGCGACATCAGTTAACTTTACAATTTCAGCTAGATCTCTGAAGGTTATACGGGAATTTCTAGCTAGTTCTCTAATAATTAACTTGTCAATTTCATCAATTCTAATTCTCACTGCTACTCTCCTCACTAATACGTTTAATTCGAAATACACCTATCCTCTTATATTGAGCTTCTTCACCTTCGGGCTCAATATACTCTACGAGCTCAGCAGTATATCCACTAGGGACCAGTAGATACACTAGATCTTCTAGCCAGTCGCGCACACCACATGTATGGCAAAATGTGCCTGTGAACTCGATACTCACTTTCTCACCATTAACATTAATGATTTTGGCCTGGGCTTCAACACCATGTAACTTATTATATAGCTCAACGGCTCTATTTAGATCTTCGCGAAACCCGCGCTCTGACATCTACCTATCACCAAGTTAACTTACCTAGAGACTTAATTAAAAACTTAGTTTTGAAAAACTAATAGTCACATAATACACAGAGCAACTTACACACACCTAGAGATACACATGCTATAATAAGGTGGCTGTATCACACTTAATTATTGGTGTTACTATATATTTGCAATAAAACCGGCTAGTGAGGTGTAATTAAAGTGAGCCTAGAAAAAGACATCTTAGAGCTACTTAAGAAAATGCTTAGTTCAAGTGCTGAGGGGAAAAAAGGCCGAGAGGGATTAGAACTGGACAAAGTAGAGGCAGACTCTCCGCACGGAATATATGTCTATGATTTTAATAAAGAGAAATGGATTCTTAAACAAGTTTCAGGTAATCCGGCTTTACCGTGGAGTGATGGTTACTACGTGGTTTATTTTGACAATACAAGGTGTCCTGCTTGTAGGAACTATGATAACTACTGGTTTCCCTTTGTCAAGGTCTTTGGTAGAATGTTTCCCGAAGTAAACTACGTAATTGTCCTCTGTGATTGGTTTGCACGCGAGTGTGTCTCTGAAGCTGCTAGTGGTGCTTTTAAAAAATTTGATGTTCACGCCTCACCAACAACAATATTACTAAGAGTAAGTAACAGTGAAATTAAAGAAAAAATTGAAGTTAGTGGCGTAAAGAAAATTGATGAATTATTAAAATTAATTACTGAGTTAACTTCAAAGGTGTAAGTGCTCTAGTTAAACTTTTAGTAATTACACAGTATACCACAAACTCCTGGTAAGAGGCCTCAAGTAGGCATTGAATGGGCTTATTGACTATTTAAGGGGGATAAATGAGAATCCAGATTTCAGAGTGCTAAGTAAAGAACTTTATGTTGCTGAAGATATAGCTAGTTTATGAGTATTTATACTGTAGATGGTCTTTAATTGCTTAGAACCAGAAGACTCCACTAGTACTACTGTTAAAAGCTGTGAAATCCTTCACGAATATAGGATTTAAGTAGTTTTGAGAGCTAGTATTAGTGAGATCTTGGCATAATTTAAAGGAATTTTTCCACCGGCTTCTTTATAGATAACATAGTTACCATTTATTTAAAACTAAGTTTTCAAAATAATTCAAAATGTTTTTATTAGTGTCTCTGATTAAAGAGTCTCAGTCGTCTCTGCATATAGATGTACTCTTGGAAATTACTAGGGCTGAGAATATTGATTACGAGGTCTTGAAGAAGAGAGTCTCTAGTGGCAGGGTAATCATACCTAAAAACGCCGGGAAGAAGAGAGTTAGATTTACTGCTATAAGTGATGGCTTAGTAACAAAAGTTAATGTAAATGTAAGTATGAGTGGTGTATGAACCCTGAATTAAGAATCGAAAAAGTTGAAGTTGCAGTTAATTATGGTATTGGCACGTTCATGGACCTTAGCACAGGCAGAGATCAAGAAGAGATCAGGAGAGCACTAATAGAGGCTTTAGAGTAAGTTCCATTTGGCAGCGCCCCGCTTGTCGGGCGCAAATTTACGGTACTAATTAAAAAATATAGCAGTGTTGTTAGTATACGGAGAGACTGGTTTATTGAGATTATAGAGTTGCATTTAAGA
>CAZMCE010000039.1:0-10901 GCA_964564855.1 uncultured Thermosphaera sp.
CTGCGAAGCTAATCCGCTGGATTCCCCTATTTGCGGAGGTTTCGCGCCTGGTGCGCCCCGTAGGGCCTGGGCCCTTGTCTCAGTGCCCATCTGGGGGCTCCCGCTCTCACGGCCCCTACCCATCTTCGGCTTGGCGGGCCTTTACCCCGCCAACTACCTAATGGGCCGCAGCCCCATCCTCGGGCGGCGTAGTGGCGTTAACCCCCACTACGCCCTTTCGGGGAGAGACCCTTCCAGGCGCTCTCCCCTATGGGGGATTAGCACCAGTTTCCCGGTGTTATCCCCCTCCCGAGGGTAGGTTAGCCACGTGTTACTCAGCCGTCTGCCACGCCCCGCAGCGGCGGAGCGTACGACTCCCATGGCTTAGCCCCACCCCGATAGCGGTCGGGGCCGGCAGGATCAACCGGAGTTACGGCCGCTCGGGGCGCCTAGAACTACTAGGGTGTGTGAGTAGAGTTCACCCTCGTCGGACCCGAGGACTAGGGGGTAATAGCCCCCTAGCTTCTCGAGTCCCCATATAGTAGAGTTAAGTGTCCTTAACATATTTCTGGTTGAAGGGTTTAAATACTTTACGCCTCATTAAACATCACGCCTGTACCCGCGGTAGGAGGCCGCAATATCACTCACCGGGCTAAGCCCGGCGTCAACGCGACGCCGCCGCCGGGACACCGCGGGCTACTCTACTCTGTGTATAAAGAGACTATTATAGCTTAAAAACCACGACGGGCAACTCTAACAGGCTTTTCAAGGTCACAGTAGACTCACAGCTCGCAGCGAAGGGTCTTGAACCCCTATTAACAAGTATAAAGTCCACATACGCCATCCGCGACGCTTTGCAATCAATTTCTCTATCACTAACATAAATAACCTCGCTCTACGAAGTCTTCAAGAGACATACCAATATAAGCCCACAAGATCCCAGTTAACCGCGACACAAAACACCCCACTAGCTTCTATAAAACTCCACACAATAAAATCCTCACTATCGATTAGCATCTCATCAAAATCAAAAGAGAACAATCCTCTTCACAAAAACCCGCTCAAAAATTTCTCAATAAACTCCACAACACCCTTACCACTAGGCTTACTAAGAACATATCTAACAGCCTTTTTCAACACCTCATCAGCATTAGAAACAGCTGCAGAGTAGTTTAAAACACTGAGAAAAGAAACATCAACTAGACTGTCACCAATACCACCAGCACATTCAGAGCTCACACCAAGTCTCTCAAGTACATACTTAACAGCCCTCCCCTTATCAACACTAGTACTGTGAATGTGAACACCGTAACCACTATAACTAGCCGTGAAGCCGGGAAACTCTGACTCAACAAAACCCTTAATACTCTCAAAAACCTCCCACTCCCTACTCCTACATACACTCTTAATTCTCACTACAAATTCATAAATCCTAAACCTATTCTGCCACGAGTCCTCAACACACTCACTAAACACCCTAAGCACAGCTCTATAAGGTTCAAAAGCCACTTTATCCGCTAACTCCACAATACCCCACATATCACTGTAAATAAGACCACCAGATTCACCTATCACAGGGCCATTTAAACCAATATACCTAGATAACCCCACTACTATTGGCAACGCGTTACTAGACACTAAAGAGACAATAACACCACTCTTCACAGCACGTCTCAAGGCTTCAACAGCTTCTAAGTCGAGATCGTAACTTCTCCTATCAGTAGTCAACGTGCCATCAACATCTAAAAACAACACACTAATGAATCCCACAACACACCACCATAAATAAACATAGAAAACACCACAATCCTAAAAACAAGTTTTATAGATTTTCAAATAAATCACAACACCCTACTTATTATAATCTATCACAATACACTGGAGTTCAAGTAGAGAACGAGTAGAGGTGGTTTTGATAATTATGTAGAGAGTAAAAGTATATAATCTTTCACATAATTACTAACCAGCGGGGTGTAGTGCTTTCATGGGCAACTACATGAAGTTCACATTCATGTGTAAAGAGAGGAAACAAGTCGTTAAAACAAAAATAGCTGTTATTGGAGCCGGGCCTGCAGGACTTTCTGCAACAGGTTTCCTTGCATGTGAAGGCTATGAAATAGACGTCTACGATAAGCTCCCATTACCAGGTGGACTAATGCTTTTTGCCATACCACCCTGGCGTATATCACCAGAGAGAGTACTTGAAGG
Organism: uncultured Thermosphaera sp.; assembly: GCA_964564855.1. Lineage (GTDB taxonomy): Archaea > Thermoproteota > Thermoprotei_A > Sulfolobales > Desulfurococcaceae > UBA285. The sequence continues at coordinate 2,188 of CAZMCE010000039.1, forward strand.
TGTAAAAGAGCTAGAGGAGAAATTTGGAGTCAAATTCATAGCGAAAGTTAAAGTGTATTCTGACTCAAACACACATGAAGAGGGAGACGAGCTCGTAGAGAGGATAATGCCGCTTGAAGACATCTTAAACAACTATGACACAATACTTATTGCTACAGGTACATGGGTATCTAAAATACCCAGAATACCAGGCTCTAATGCTAAAGGCGTTTACTCAGCATTACAATACCTCTACGAGTGGAGACTCTACGAGCTAGGCTACACTAGTAAAAAACCCCCAGTGGGTAAGAGAATAGTCGTTATTGGTGGAGGTTACAGTGCAGTTGACGCTGCAGAGAGGGGATTAAAGAGTGGCGCTGAGACATACCTAGTCTACAGGAGAACTATTAGAGAAGCCCCTGCAGGAATATACGAGATCGAGAAGCTGAGGAGGGAGGGTGTAGAGTTCATGGAGCTCGTATCTCCACTAGAAGTCATAGTAGACAAAGACAAAGCTATAGGGGTGAAATTACAGAAAATGCAACTAGGCCCGCCGGATGAAAGCGGAAGACCAGCTCCAGTCCCAATACCTGGAGCTGAGTTTACTCTAGAAGCAGACATAGTGATCTTCGCTACAGGAGAAACACCAACACCTCCACTGACAAAAAGCTACGCTGAAAAACTAGGTCTACAACTAGATAAGAGCAATGCTATAGTTGTTAATGAAATAATGCAGACAAAAATACCTAAAATATTTGCTGCCGGAGACGTTGTCCAAGGACCTAGTAGAATCGGCCCTGCTATCAGAAGCGGTCTACGTGCAGCAAAGTACATACACAACTGGCTTAGCGCTCACAAGATTATCGTTCCTGTTCAGAGGTGATGTGTGTGGAAAACTCCTCAAACCACGCTACTATAGCGGTTATTCTAGGTAGGTCTAGGGTTGATATTGCACCTCTCACACTAGCAAAGATATATATAGCTCTTCTCCTAACATCAATAACAGGGTTATTGGTGTTTACACATGCCTAACCCCGAAGCAGTAACAAATCCATATCAGAGATATCTCAGAGTCATAGATCTCGGCGTGTGTATAGGCTGTGGAGCCTGCGAAGCTGTCTGCGAATTCCTACACGAGAGGCCATTCATAGTAGTCTATAGGACAGCTATAGGCTTAGATATCCCAGTATCCTGTATGCACTGTACACGAGCACCTTGTATTGAGGCATGCCCTACTGGAGCCATGACGAGGGATAGTAGTGGAGCAGTATATGTAATTGAGAGTAGGTGTATAGGATGTCTATCATGTCTCTACGCCTGCCCATTTGGAATACCTGAACTCGAGAAGACTAGTAGAGTTGCTATTAAATGTCACCTATGTAGAGATCTTAGAAAAGAAGGCTTAGAGCCTGCGTGCAGCGCAATATGCCCCACAGGAGCAATATTATATGGAGAAGAATCCCTAGTATTTACTCAAACTAAAAAGAGAACTGCAGAGATAATGGCAAAAGCTCGCTTTGAATACGAATTCAAGTGACCGGTGTAATACTTAAATGAACTCGCTAACAGCATTAATTTCACTAATCATTTTATCATTACTTTTCATCCTATTATCCCATAGGATTACTGTATTTCAGCGTAAAGTTATCTTTAAAGCAATTGGCTACAGTACACTAGTAGCTCTAATAGTACTACTCTACACTGAGCAAGTCATAGACATAATTTCATTTACACTAGCATCGTCATTCACAATACTCTCGTTAATAATATCTATATATACACTACCATATATGAAAACCTTACACTACCCTCACACACTCGAAATTCTAGTTGACTTCTTTCTATACGCACTAATAGCAACTTACACGGCTCCTAATATAATAATACTAGTATCAACATGGACACTTGTAGAAATATTAGGCTTCATGCTAATTAAAACAGGCGAAGAACACTCATTAGAAGGACCACTAACATCTTCTCGCGGCTTCCTCCTCACATCAACAGCTACCTATGAGCTCTCCATATTCACATTTATAACTGTGAGCTTCTTTACACTTGGAACTCTTAGCCCCGATCTACTCTTGAAAACATTTATTGAGAGTGTTTCTAAGTTCCAGACATCCTACATAGTACTCCCACTACTACTAGTGGGATTTCTCACAAAAGCTGCTATAACACCACTACACTTTTGGCTTCCCAGCGCGCACTCAACAGCTCCTTCACCAGCCTCAGCTGCATTAAGTGGATTTACTGTTTCACTAGGATACTATGGACTGTATAGAGTACTTAAATATATCGAGATAGGTGATTTATCACAATATCTTGGAGTCGCACTAATAGTCCTCGGCGGATTTTCAGTAGTATATGGTGGTGTAGAAGCCTTCTACCAGCGAGATATTAAGAGGCTATTAGCCTATTCAACTATAATGACAGATGGCTTTATATTAGTACTCTTCGCACTCTACTTAATCACAGGAACTCAGCAAGCATTAATACTTATACTTGCAGGTATTCTCATGCAGGCAGCCTATAAGACAACTCTCTTCTGCGAGACGGGTCTTTTTGAAATGCTGTACGAGATGAGATACATGCACCTCATTCGCGGAGCGATTAGATCTCTACCGATCTCCTCGCTTGGAGGGCTCTTAGCCGTCTCCTCACTAATAGGAGTTCCTGGCACTGTAGGATTCGCAACTAAAGTTGCAGGCATATATATAGCATTTGAAGCGCTCTCAGCAAACCATGATATTCTAATTTCAGTGCTAGTAGTATTTACACTATACATAGTCTTCTCAGCAGTTATCGGAGTCAAATACGTAGCCCTCTACTATACACCCCCAATAAAACCACCCTTAATAGCGAGAGAGATAACTCAGCTACAACAACTGCCTATACTACTACTGGGATTAACGAACGTTGTACTAACACCACTATATTTTCACATACTCGGCTATACATGGCTTACCCTACTAACAATACTATTAGTGCCAATACCCCTCATTACAGTGTATCTCGTAAGTCATACAGCTAGGATTTCACTAAAAAGAAGCGAAGGTGCCTCAACGTGGAGCTCGCAGTAAAAATCTCTTACACAATATTAATAGCTGCTCTAACTGCGCTCTCTTCAATAACATCAGACAAGTATCCCAGACTAAGCAAGCTCTTAGTAGGTGTAGGTCTTCTTGGAGTACCGGTAACATATATTGCTTTAAGACTCTTAGTACTCCCTGATTACCAATTAGTATTGCTATTAATGACTAGTTTCATCACAACATTCATCTCGCTTCACAGTGCAGGATACTACAAGTACATGTACGGAGTAACAAGATATTTTAAGCTAATATTAAACACTATTAGCGCGCTACTTGTATTACTATTTTCCAGTATAATTCTATTAGAACTATTAGTATACTGGCTCCTCGTAGACATTATTATAGCTTTTACAGCTATTACACTAGAACGGGGATATGAAAACCTCAGAGTATCAGCTACATATCTAATAATGTGTATAGCACCAAGCGACATAGCACTATTAACACTATGGGCTATACTAGCCACTAATGTAGGCTTCTACGAAGCATTATTTATAGAAATAACAAAGCAATACGTAGCTTTAAATATAGGGCCACTATTATCAATAGTGCTCCTCTTTGGCTTCTCTACAAAATTAGGACAATTCCCACTGCACTCATGGCCACCAATAGTATATGGAGAGTCACCATCTCACGTATCAGCAGTATTAAGTAGCGTAGTGAGTAAAATTGGATTACTAGGCTATATACTCTCTTCACGCCTATTTACCATAGATCAAGTGGCCTTCTATATAGTCCTAGTACAAGGACTAATCTCAACTATTTACGGGGCTTTTGCCGCCACACTACAAACAAATATTAAACGTCTACTCGCATATAGCTCTATTAGCTATTATGGAGTAATCACTATTCTCTATGCTATATTTAACTTAATGAATATCGGTCAAGCATATTACTTAGTATTAGTAATCGCTGTTTATCATGGGATTATTAAAGCGCTAGCATTTATAAATACAGGCCTAGTTTATCAAGTAGCAAACACGTATGATATTTACCGATTAGGATACTTATTCTATATCTCTAAACCAGCTACACTTACAGGTTTTATAGTTCTCGCTAATCTCATAAGTATGCCTCCCACGATAGGTTTCTTCGTCAAGATCTCTACGTTAATACTAAGTTTCGAGCTACTTTCACTAAACCCTGCAATGGTAGTTATCCTCGTAGCATTAGTAATACACACAGTGTTCGCAGTAATATATAGTGCTAAACTTTTAAGCGTATATACATCAACACTACCAAGAGCACCACTAAGACCTATACAACTGCCGCGCGAGGAGTCTCTTTCAGAATATGTACTTGGTTTTTCAACAGTAGCTCTTTCGGCGTTAACACTGTGGATTTTAAGTAGTCCTCCTATACTTATAGCTATTTATATAGTTACTGTACTAATATTAGGAGCAATGCTCATAAAGTACCACAAGACTGTTTTTATGCCGGGAGAAGTAAAGTACTGGCTTACGGGTGTTGAGAGTTGAGTTTTCTTAAGTCAAGTGCTGCCAGGTGGTTTGAAGCTCTACTTGAAGATGCTAAGAGGAGAGCTTCCAGAAGAACTCGTGGTTTACGTCTAGAGTATGTTGCAAGTAGTATTGCTAGGCTCGGTGATAAAGTGTTTCCAAGACTGGTATTTGCCGCTAACTTAGCATCTAGAGCTATAAATAAGCTTCAGTTAACAATGATCGAGTCTATGATAGTGGCATCCTTACTTTTCGGGGTCTTAGCACTAATATTAGTATTACTCCTTACAATCGGAGTGTGATAAATTATGGAACCCCCTCTCAATTACATATTAATACCTTTAATAGCACTTTACGCCACTATTCCTCTACTACTAGACGGTTTTGAACGTAAATTAAAAGCTGCGTTGCAAAGCCGTATTGGTCCACCAGTAACTCAAACAGTCTATGATGTGTTAAAGCTTTTACTTGTTAAAGAAACTAAAAATCAACCTACACTACCTTACGTGACTCTTACACTTCTCTCCTCAATGGTAATGGGGCTTACAGCCCTCTACTATGCTACGCTCTACATTGTAAATGGTGATGTTATAGACATGTTCTACGCACTAGCGTTTTTAGCTGTTTTCACATCAACACACACAATTACGCCATTACTAGTACCAAACCCATATAGCTATATTGGGGGTATGCGAGAAGTTATGCTTGCCGTCGTTAACGAGGCAGCTTTTATTACGAGCATTTCGCTCTATACTATAACTCTCCAGAGAATTCTAATTGGGAATACTACGTGGATACTGGTACTAGTGATATTAGTATTAGCTTTAGCAGCATTTATATCTAGCTATGCAACTTCAAGCAGAGTCCCCTTCGACATCGCAGAAGCAGAGCCTGAACTCGCCTCAGGAGTATTTATAGAGTTTAGTGGACAAATACTAGCTCTGAATATCTATAATTTGCTCCTAAGAAGATTTGCTGCGAAGTTTTTGGTTCTAGCACCTACAGTTATACTAATTAGCGGTCACAGCTTAATCTCCTTAATTCTCGCGTTACTCTTAACTCCTATTATATGGACACTTTACGCTACTATAGCGGTTATTCTAGGTAGGTCTAGGGTTGATATTGCACCTCTCACACTAGCAAAGATATATATAGCTCTTCTCCTAACATCAATAACAGGGTTATTGGTGTTTACACATGCCTAACCCCGAAGCAGTAACAAAATACATTGAGTTGGCAGAAAAAAATAGTGGAGTAATTCACATTGAAGGAGATACAGTGCACATTATGGTCCCATCTAGTAAACTCGTAGATGTAGCAGACGCTGTCTTTAATAAATATAATTGTTCATTTAGGGTGTGTGCAGGTATAGATGAGAGACCCATTAATGGACACTTCTCCCTAGTACATCTTTTTACAGACGATAAAGCTGGATACTATGTGGCTATTAAGACATATCTTAGTGGAGATAACCCAGTAGCTCCAAGTATAGTTAGCGTTGTACCTGCCGCTGACTGGTGTGAAATGGAGGCCAGAGACCTAGTGGGAATAGAATTTACAGGGCGCGAAGTCTATAAGCTAGTATTACCACTATGGTGGCCGAGTAATCTACACCCACTGAGAAAAGATGTACCATATAATTACAGGCCGGAGCTGAGAATTGAGAGCGAGAAAATTGGCTCTAGTAGTGAGTATGGTGTAATACCTCTAGGACCCTATCATCCAACATTACACGAGCCTGAATACTTTGAACTCTACGTTGAAGGTGAGAGAATAGTTGATGTAAAGTACAGGGGTTTTCACGTACATAGAGGTATTGAGAAGCTCGCTGAGTCTAGAATGAGTTATCAGCAAATAAACTTCCTCGCTGAGAGAATTTGCGGTATATGTGGCTTTGTACACAGCACATGTTATGCTCTCGCCGTGGAGAAAGCTGCTAAACTAGACGTTCCAGAGAGAGCGCAGTTCATTAGAAGTATAGTTTTAGAGGTTGAGAGAATTCACAGTCACCTTCTCTGGCTTGGTGTGGCATTTCATCTACTTGGCTATGATGCTGGTTTTATGCATGTGTGGCGTGCAAGAGAGAGAGTGATGTGGTTAGCAGAGCTCTTAACAGGTAGTAGGAAAACTTATGGTATAAACCTAATTGGCGGTGTTCGCAGAGATATTAATGAAGATAAAAAGCAAAAAGCCCTCGAAGCTCTTCGTGAGCTATATAAAGACTTCAAGAGCCTCGTTGAAGTTGCACTCAGTGTCCCCCAAGTAAAGAGGAGACTTACAGGTACAGGTGTTCTTCCGAGAGAAGACGCAATAAAACTCTCAGTTGAGGGACCTACAGCTAGAGCTTCAGGAATAAATAAAGACGCAAGAAGAGACCTCCCATACGCCGCCTACAAGTATGCGTCATTTAGAGTCCCAGTTTACAGTGAGGGCGATAACTTGGCGAGAGCACTAGTAAGAGTAGATGAGACTTTCGAGTCTATGTCGATAATAGAGCAGCTTTTAGACAAACTCCCTAGCGGCCCCGTACTACTGAGTGATTTCGAGATACCTGAAGGCAGAGTAGGTGTACAAGTTGTTGAAGCTCCACGCGGAGGCGATATCCACTACGTAGTCACAGGTAGGGGTGCTCCTTATAGGTGGAGAGTTAGAGCACCAACATATGCTAACATACCAGCTCTCCGTGTAATGCTTCGAGATCAGCCTCTCGCAGACGCGCCTATTACGATAGCTAGTATAGACCCCTGTTTCTCCTGCACAGATAGAGTTGTGGTAGTAAGAGATGGTAAAGTAGAGAAGATTAAGCTTATTCCGGTGGTTTAGTGTGAGCATTAAACCAGTAAAACTAGTCATTATAGCCGGTAAGAAAGGTAGAGTAACTGTTAAATACCCTTTCCAAGAGCCCGTTGTGACTTCGGAGTTCAGAGGAGAGATTGAAATAGACCCAGCGAAGTGTATTGGGTGTGGTGCCTGTGTAAGAGCTTGTCCACCAAACGCATTAGAGCTCTTAGAGTCCGAGAAGGAGACAATACTCAGATATTTTGTAGGACGCTGTATTTTCTGCTGGAGATGTGTTGATGTATGTCCAGTAAGCGCTATTAAAGGCACAAAGAACTTTGAACTAGCTACAGATAAATTCACAGACCTCTATACACTAATAGTACACACACGAGTAATTTGCGAGTTATGTGGTACACCAGCAGAGACGGTGAAAATGCAGAGATATATCACAGAAAAAGTTCCAATTAGTGAAGAGTATATAACTACGTGTCCTACGTGTAGAAAAAAACAATTTGTAGAGAAAGTTGCTACGAGAATGGTGGGGTTTAGTGAGCTTAAAAAGTAGTATTTTAAAGAAAAGCATTTGGGTTTTTCACTTAAATACTGGGAGCTGTAACGCGTGTGATATAGAAATTCTAGATGCTCTCACACCATATCACGATGCCGAGAGATTTGGTGTAAAACTAGTTGTCTCACCACGACACGCCGACGTGATACTGTTAACAGGACCTATAACTGCTGAGAGCTTACCAAAAGTACTAAATGCCATAGAGGCTGCTCCAAGACCACGTATAATTGTCGCTTTAGGCTCTTGTGGTAGTGGAGGAGGAATATGGCATGACACATACTCAACTATAGGTGGTGTTAATAAATTACTGGAAATTCTAAAAGAAAGAGGCATTGAAGTAGACGCTGTTTACTACGTTCCAGGCTGCCCTATTAGGCCTGAAGCCCTCCTCTACGCTGTAGCCGTGATCAAGGGCATAGTCTCTAAGAAGCGAGAAATGAAAATATACCGAGCAGATTAGTATGAGTGTGAAATTGTACCTGTGCACATATAGTGAGTATTCATCTATTTTTTCAAGGCACTTTCTCACTGGAATCTCACTATGCAGAGAGCTGGGCTCTAGACCTCTAAGTGAGCTGCAGAGTATCCTCAACGAGAGAGATCTCGCCGCGCTAACTAAGCAGAAAGAGCTCTTAATTACAAGTAGAGATCTCATAATCACACTCACAGAAAAACTCAATTTAACCGCAGGAGAGATCTCTGAAAACAACTATATTTTAGCAAGACTAGTTGAATAGCTCTGACACAACTTAACCACATTAAATAGCTAAATTCCTAGAGGGCACTGTTCAGCTTTAATAGATAATCTATCGCCTATTCTGACCTCCTCCCCGCCCT
>CAZMCE010000040.1:0-1390 GCA_964564855.1 uncultured Thermosphaera sp.
AGTTGTCAGTAATACATGTCCTTTTGAGAAAATAGCTGAAACTATGAGTTTTAACTCGAGATCTTTCTCACTAGGATCTCTCTATCTATAAGTTCTCTCTTAATAACACTAAAAATCTCTTAATATTAATACGAATAATGTTTTATTTAAATAGTTATTATTTCACCTAGATGTGCGAGATAGACATCTACTCCTAGCTCTATATGTGCTTTTAGAGGAGGTTTTTCTAAATAGTAGTGTACTAGTATAAGTTTCTCAACACCGGCTTCTATAGCTACTCGTAAAGCATCTTCTACAGTGCTATGTCCATAAACATGAGCTAGAGGGTCATATCCAGAAGCCTCATGTACTAGTATATTACAGTTCTTTGCTAATTTAATTATATTATTACATGGTGCAGTGTCACTACTATATGTTATACAAATATCTTCAACATCTACTCTAACAGCTAGTGTTGGTTGAACATGGCAAGATTCACTAAATTCTAGTTTAAACTCTCCTACATATAAGCTATCACCCGGTTTTACACTGTTAATTAAAGCTATATTCTCATAATCTACACCTACAGTTCTTAGTAGTGTCTTAATGTTCTCAACATGATCTCTGTGAATATAGGCTTTTAAATTAGTCTTCTCGTAGTTCTTGGCGATCATTACTAGCGTTGGGAAACCTAACACGTGATCACCATGCATGTGTGTAAGGACAATAGCTTCTAAATCTCTAACTCTAAAACCATGCTCATAGAGAGCTCTAACTACACCCTCGCCAGCATCTAATAGTAGAGCTCTATTTTTAGATGGTGCTATGAGTATAGATGTATGTCCTAGTCTTGGATCTGAAATCCACCCACCAACACCGAGAAATACTAGTTTAAGAGGCAAGTATTTCACCATTGAGTAATTATATTATGTGTTTACTTAAAGTAGTAATTAACTCTAAAATAGAGTTCTCCTGTGAGTTCTCAACGCTTCAATATAAAATATTAGTGTAGCTAATAGTGATATTAATAATAAGAGGAGTCTATCAGCTGTTAAACTAGTTCTCACAGTATAAACTAGTGTTCCAATGAATATCCCAGTGAAGAATAAGCCATATATTAGTAGTCTAGGTATTAGTAGCTTACCAACTAAAATATAATCCTTTAATTTAATGGGATTTTTAACTATATATCCTTCTGAGCTCTTAGCTATATATCCTAGTTCTTCTAGGCGTTTTAAATTATAATGTACAGTACTTACTGGTAAATTTAAGTCTCTAGCTATATCTCTTACACTTACATTTCCTCCACGAGTAGCAATATAAAGATATATTTTTACCTGCGTATTAGTAAGTTTCTTATTATTCAATTAAAATCACACACTACTATATTTCAAACTACACAATATATAAT
>CAZMCE010000040.1:1490-10878 GCA_964564855.1 uncultured Thermosphaera sp.
ACATAGCTTATATTAAGGTTTCCTTGTTAAGGACCTGTATAGTTATAATGGTAAGTGAACTTCTAGGGAAGTTTCATTTACGTACAAGTTTTTGGACACAGTTGTTTAACAATTAATATTTTAAGAAATCATAGATGAACACTCTAATAGGAGTGTGATGTATAGTGGAGATGAAGATATTATTAGCTATAGGAGTAGTAGTGTTTGTAGCTGGATTACTACTACCGCTCATTATATTACCATTAATACAACAAACACTATTTGAGAAAACATCTTCACAGCCATCAATATTTCTACCGAGTCCTCTACCACCACCAATTATAATTACTCCACAAACTTTACAATTAGAGGTTTATAGAGAATTATTAGAGAGAATTACAAGTCAAGCTAGACTAATAGTCTATACTACACAACTACTCACACAGTTAAGAGGAATATATGCTTACGGAGTATCTGCGGAAAGAGTATTAATAACCCCATTATCACTACCAGCACCAATGCCAACACCAATGCCGGTAACCACGCCAACTACCCTGGTAAGTAGTGCACCAAGTACTAGTGTGAAGACTACTGAGTATTCTCTTACAAATGTTCAAGTTGTTGGTGTAGATGAGCAAGATGTTGTAAAAACTAATGGCCGTGTAATAGTTGTAGCTAGGACTAATGATATTGTAGTATTAGATGTCTCTGAGAAGAGAGCAGTGAGCTATATTAATACTAGTAGTGTTAAAGGACTGTATTTAGTTAATAATACACTAGTAGCTATTAGAGTAGAACCTTCTATTACAATACTCTCAACTATTACTATAGAGAATTTGAAGTACCCGGTTACATATCCATCTCTAATTGAAATACTAGTTTACGACTTATCAGAGCCAAGTAGTCCTAGGCTTCAGTGGCAATTAAATTTCACTAGTATATTTGCTGGTTCTAGGCTAGTTGACAAATACTTATATGTTATAGGCTTTATGGACTCATTTAAATATGAGAGTGAGAAAAATGTTCTTATACCAGTTATACCACTTGTAAATGGAAAACCTATTCCCAGAGAGGATATTGTAGAGTCAGGTAACTACACATCGTACGTAGTCGTAGTAATCCTCGATACTACTAGTGGAGAGTACAAGTCAAAGGCGTTTACAGGTGGAGCTATAAAGTGGATTTACATGGTTCCAGATAGGCTTTACGTGGCGTGGAGTGATCCACTCTTAGACTATAAAATATTTCTCAAACTCCTCGATCACTTGGCGTCTCGAGGTCTTATATCTAGTAGTAGAGTAGAAGAGTTTAAGTTTATGTTAGAGCAAGGCTTAGTAATTGAGGTTTTAGAGGAGATTAGAACTATATTAAAGGATTTACAGCAAGATCTTATGGAGCCTATTGAAGTAACTGATGAAACATCTTTTCTAGTTCTAGATGTAGAAGGATTAAATGTTAATGAGCGAGGAGTTTTTAGAGTACCTGGAAGTGTACTCGACCAATTTGCTATGGAGGAGTTTTATAGTGATCGTGGTAGATTTATAGTTATAGCTACAACTGTGAATAAATATACCGTAGAATTGCGTAAGGCATCTCTATGTCCACCTTTACCCTCAACAATTCGCATTATAGTTGTTGAAGAGAGTAAGGATTCTACTAGGAAAAGAGAGATTACAACTACTCTTCCACAAGTTAGTTGTGAACAATTCTTATTCTGGGATTTCAATGTGAGAGAGAGTGTGAATAATGTTTACATTGTAAGTGAAGAATTAGATATTATTTCTAGATTAGAAGGGCTAGCTTCAGGTGAGAGAATATATGCAGCTAGATTACTGAAAAATATATTTTATCTTGTTACTTTTAGAACAGTAGATCCGCTCTTTGCAATAGATCTCTCAGACCCCTATAATCCGAGAGTATTGGGATATTTAAAAATACCTGGTTTTAGCGAATATTTACATCCACTCTCAGAGAACTTACTACTCGGTGTTGGTAGAGAAGATTGGAGAATGTTAAAAATAAGTCTTTTCGATATCTCAAACCCGACTAGAATGGAAGAAGTAGCAAAACTAGTAATTGGTGAATATGCATGGTCAGAAGTCCTCATAGATCACCATGCATTTACAATAGACCGGAGATATAGTATTGTGATCATACCGTTGAATATTGCGGGGACGTGGAATGGCTTTGTAATCGTGGAGTATAGTGTTAAGGATAATACTGTGAGATTAAAGAGTTTAATAGATTTAGAAATACCTATGAGAGCACTCTACATTAATAATAACCTCTACCTTATAGGTTACTATAGAACGCTAATTTACAGTCTACCCGAATTAGATTTTCTAGGAGAAATGAAATATTAGTTTTCCTTTTTCTCCATACTCTTTAAAATCTTCAATTATATTCTAGATTTTATAGTACTGTATTAGTGGTGGAGATTTGTTTGTATGAGGATTTAAAGAAGAATATTGTAGAGGTTCTTGCGTACTTAGAGTCTAAGGGGCTTAATTATGGTAGGTCTGGTAATGTTAGTGTACGTGCTAGTAGAGAACATGTTGTGATTACTCCTAGCGGACTAGTGAAGTCTAAGTTGAAACCAGAAGATCTCGTGGTTATAGATTATAATGGTGAAATTATAGAAGGTTTTAATAAGCCTAGTTCTGAGTTACTATTACACTTAGCTATATATAAGACTTACGAGTATTTCAATGCTATTATACATGCTCACTCTATTTACACTGGAATACTTAGTGTTATGCGTGCGCCACTACCACCAATACTAGAAGAAATGACTATTTACCTGGGTGGAGATATAAGAGTTGCTGATTATGCTCCATTTGGTACTAGAGAACTTGCTGAAAACGCTGTAGAAGCTTTAAGAAATAGAAAAGCTGTTATTTTAGCAAATCACGGTATTGTAGCTTGTGGGGTTGACCTTGAAGATGCTTTAGAAGTACTAGAGCTTGTAGAAAGATCTGCACAAATATATGTGTTTTCAAGACTATCTAGTATGGTTACTACATTACCTGTAGATGTTGTTGAACAACAGAAGAAAATATTTCTCGAAAAACTTAAGTCGAGAAAGGAGCAGGGTATAGAAGAGTAGATTTACTCTAGAAGTCACTTAAGTAGTAGTTTACGGCTTTACGTAATTTTATAAGACTTTAACTCAACAATAATATAAAAGGATAGATTTTATGGTAAGAGACCTTGAAAATCACCGTTATTTTTCTAGGTAGAGCAAGTGATTTAGCAGGTGTAAATATTGTAGAGCTCGAATTAGCGGAGGGATCTAGATTAAGAGATCTATTAAAAATTATTAGTGAGAAGATAAACCCGGTAATTGCTGAGAGATATTTCAAGGGACACTACGTGTCTGTTATACATATTAATGGTGTAGCTACAAATGATCTTGACAGAGAGCTTAGAGATGGAGATAGAATTACCTTTATAACACCTGAGATGGGTGGGTAGAGAAAATTTATGATTTAATAAAGTCTATTTGTGGAAGACCTTTATTTATGAGTTTATCCCAGAGTCTCTCAACAACTCTATGTACGTATTCAATAGATTTTTCTTCATTTATATTAACTACTTTTCCTTCTCTTAAAACTAGTTTTCCATCTACGATTACTGTATCTACATCTCTACTACTAAAGGTATTTATTAAATGAGCGTAAATTGTTTTTGAGTTAACAGGTGTATTTGGGGATCTCGGCCTAATGATCACGAGGTCAGCTCTCTTACCTGGCTCAATAGAGCCTAAAACTCTGTCTTGATGAAACATTTTTGCAACATTTATAGTTGCCATTTCAAATACTTGGAGAGGAGTTAGAATTCTCGGATCTCTACGCCAAATCTTGTGTAGTAGATATGTAGCTCTCATGTTTTCAAAATGATCGAAGATATAGCCGTCGTTTCCTATTCCAATATTAATATTCATTTTCAACATTTCTGGAACTTTTGCTACTCCAACAGCATTTAACATATTACTCATTGGATTATGAGCTACATGAGAGCTTGTCTTCTTTACTAATTCTAACTCTTCATCTGTGGCTTGAACTAAGTGTACTAGGTGTGTTCTTGGACCGAGGAAACCTAGTTTATATAGTCTCTCTACTGGTCTAACTCCATAGTGTTCAATATTGTGATATACGTCTATAAGACCCTCTTCTGCGTGAATAGCAAGTAGTGCATTATATTTATCTGAAAGCTCTTTTGCTTTCACAAGTAACTCGTCTTTTACTGTGAAACTTGCATGTACGTAGAAAGCTCCTTTTACAAGTTTAGACTCATCTACATTATTCTTTTTAATAAATCTCTCACTTTCTGAGAGACCTCTAAACCCCTCTTCATCACTTCGACGCTGAGTAGCTTCAAAAGAAATAAATCCTCTAATTCCAACTTCACTAACTCCACGCTCTATGTAGTCGAGTACTCCACTAATAGTATTTGGACTACTTATATTGTCAAAAAAGTTTGTGACACCAGAGTGTGCAAAGAGTATTGAGCCCATTAAAGCTGAAGCATATGCCTCCTCATAGTTAAGTAAGACATCAAGAGCCCACCATATTCTCTGTAAATTCTGCTGAAAATCTGTTGGGGGCTCTATTTTCTCAAACCAGGGGCTTCCTGTTAATAAGAGACCGTAAAAGTGAGTGTGTGCACACTGTAAGCCAGGTATAACTACACTCTTCTCACCACTAATAGAGATCTCTGAGCTATACTTGTCAAGTCCATCTCCTACTCCAACATCTACTATAACTCCATCTCTAACAGCGACATAGCCTCTATCAAGAACTCTTCTCTCAGAATTCATAGTTACAATGAGAGCGTTATGTATAAGGATATCTACTTTCTCTCTCATACATGCACCCTCTAAGAGCTATTGTAATCTTGTAATAAAATATTCTCCTTTATAGTCATGGGAGTTTCTAACTAGCTATAAGTGAGATGATCTTACCTCTCTTCACATCTATTAATCCCCTATCAGTAATCCTGATCTCGGGTATTACTGGGAGAGATATTAGTGAAAGAGTCATGAATAAGTGTTCAAATACAACACCATAATTATTAAGCTTCTTTATCATGTCTTTATACTTCTTGTAGACTATTTCAGGTTCTTCAATACTCATTAAACCAGCAAGTCTAAGCTCTATTTCAGCTACTACTTTACCTCTATCAACTACAACAATACCTCCCTGGATCTCGTGAAGCCTCTTAATAGCAAGTCTTATATCATCTTCTCTCCAACCTGCAAATACAATGTTGTGGGTATCGTGTGCTATAGTCTGTGCTACTGCACCTAATTTAAAACCCAGGTTTTCAATAAAACCTACACTATATCCTCCACTCTCAGAATACCTATATAGTACTCCAACATACATTATATCTCTTCTAGGACTTGGCTGAATTCTCCTCGATGAGACATTAAGCTCTTCTACAACGTGTTTAGTTATTGTAGAGCCTGGTTGAACTCTTATTACATTAACTTTAACACTACTAATATCTTCACTTACTCTCGGAGTAATATCAATAGAGTCTACTAATTTCGGGTTTATTTTCACAGTATTAAGAGTCTCACTTGGATACTCTACACTATTAATAGTTTTAACGGGAATACCATTAAAGTATATTAGTTCACCATTTGCTAGTATAGTTGTCGGCTCTATTTTCTCTAGTCTATCTACTAGTACAATATCACCTAGTCTACCAGGTGCAATAATTCCTATGTGGTCTTCGAGGTGGAGTCTAATAGCGGGGTTTATTGTTGATAATTGAATAGCTTTAATAGGGTCTACACCTAGCTCTATAGCTCTATTAATAACTCTATCCATGTGTCCTCTCTCGAAGAGATCTAGTATATTTACATCGTCACTTACAAATACACAGAGTTTACAGCTAGTTCTCTTAATAATGTCTACAAGAGCTTCTAGATCTCTCCACGCACTGCCCTCTCTAATATATAGGTACATACCTCTCCAAGCTTTTTCATAAGCTTCTCTAATCTCTACCGACTCATGATCACTCGTAATGCCAGCCGCTATATACGCATTTAACTCCTCTGGGGAGAATAGAGGTGCGTGTCCATCAACTACTAAGTTATAATCCACTGCTAACTTAATTTTCTCATAAACTCTACTACTACCTTCAAGTACACTTATAAAATCCATTACCTCTCCTAATCCAATTATATTATTAAAGCTAAGTGCATACTTCACTTCTTCAATAGTGAAATTACTAGGTGGAGTTTCTAGTTTCATTGCGGGATCTGTTGGGGGAATACAACTCGGTATTTCGAGGAGTATTTTTAGAGGTAGTAATCTAGATACTTTACTAAATACTTCTAATCCTTTTAATCCGAGAACATTCACTATTTCGTGAGGATCAGCTACTACAGTAGTAGTACCGTGTTGAAGAGCTATTTTCGCAAATCCAATTGGATCTAGCATACTCGACTCTATGTGAATATGTAAGTCAATAAAACCTGGGAGTGCGTAGGAGTTTTTTCCATTAATAACTACAGTATCTCTACCTCTATACTTCTCAATAACTCTACTACTAACAATACCAGCTATTCTAGAACCCTTAATTAAGATAGCAACATCTTCAAGAATACTACCAGTATTTACTTCAACTAGATTAATATTTGAGAGAATAGTATCAGCGGGCTCAAGCCCCCTAGCTACTTTTACTAGGAGTACGCGGTTTTGTAGATTATACTTAGTAAAAGTAAGATTCAGAAAAAACACCGTATTTTTTAGGGGTTAATTGACTTAAAGGGTTTATAAATATTTATATTTAGCTGTGAACTAGGTAATAGGCCATTTTAAATCAGGTGTTATACATAAACCTGCTCTCTCGTAGAGACTCTGCGCAGCCTTCTCTGCTTCTACTATGACTTCTTCTTCGTTCATTGTTAGTACTTTTCTATTAAACATTACTAGTTTTCCATCTATAATACTGTGTTTTACATCGTAACCTGAAGCTGCATATACTAAGTGAGATACTGGGTTATTTTGTGGGTGGAGATGTGGTTGCCAGTAGTCAACTATAATTATATCTGCACGTTTACCCTTCTCAATACTCCCAACTAAGTGATCAATCATGAGAGCTCTAGCTCCTCGAATTGTCGCCATTTCGAGGATATCTTCAGCTCTAATAGCGTCTGGTTTAAGAGTTCTGAGGGGTTGTAGTAGTGCTGCGTGTTTCATTTCTCTCATTAAATCATATGAGTTATTACTTGGACCTCCATCTGTACCTAGTGTAACGTTTACACCGTATTTTAGCATTTCAGAAATTCTTGCTGCTCCACTAGCGAGCTTCATATTACTTGATGGATTATGACTCACGTTAGTCTGTGTCTTAGCTAAGAGCTCTATCTCTGAGTCTTCTACCCAGACAACGTGAACTAATACAACATTTCTCCCAGTTAACCCAAGCCAATTAGCGAATTCAACTGGCTTCTTATTAAAGTTCTTCATAGTATACTCAACATCTTCTCTCACTTCACTTAAATGCATAGTTATACCTGTATTGAGTTCACGAGCTTTAGCTACTACCTCTCTATATAGCTCAATACTCACAGCTCCAGGAGTTCTAGGTCCAAACCAGACCCATATCCTGTTATCCCAGCCGTGATATTTCTTTATAAGTCTCACTGTATCATTTACACTATACTCTCCTGTTTCAACTAGCCCCTCGTGAAGTATGTTTTCTATGGTAGCATATCCCCTCAAATCCATTACGTGTCTTGCAACAGCAGCTCTCATCCCAGCTGAGTAGATCATTTCTATGATCTCGTCTGGATCATATCTCCCAACAAGACCCGTCTCGAGAAATGTTGTAGTTCCTGTTTTAATCATTTCAAGTACTACTAATTTAGCAGATGCTAGAGCTTCTTGCTTAGTGTAATTTCCCTGTAGAGGCCAAATTCTATCTCTAAGCCACTCAATCAGAGATAAGTAGTCTGCACAAGATCTAAGTAATCCCTGTGCGAGGTGAACATGAGTATTTATTAAACCAGGTAACACAATATCTCTCTCAGCATTTATTAATATATCAGCGTAGGACTTGTAATCTTTATCTAGATATTCTTGTTTACCAACATCAATTATTACGCCATCTTCTACAGCAACTCCGCCATTTCTAATAATTCTCCTCTCACTATCCATTGTTATTATCCAGCCTCCCCGAATATACATATCCACCATGACTAGTGCTCACCCTCACCTAATACTCTAGAAGTCTTAGACTTATAGATGATATAACTACTTTATCTACTTTGAAGTGTAGAGAGAGTAGAGCTGTAGTAGTTAAGAGTAGTTTTTATATTAGGATTTAGTGTTGAAATACCAGGCGAGGTGTTTTTAATGCCAGCTCTAAGACACCTCATAAGAGAGCTTAGTGGTAGAGACCTTATTTCAACACTAGATTGGAGTGATGAGGAAATTGAAGTAACTTTAAAATTATCGAGGGAGTTTAGAGAAATAGCTCACTATTATGGTACAGATGCTATTCCAAAAGTCCTCTCAGGTAAAGTTTTCTACATGTTGTTTTTTGCACCTTCAACTAGAACTAGAGCTGCTTTTGAATCAGGTATGTATTTTCTAGGTGGACACGCCGTCTATATTGATGCTATAACTACGAGAATGGCTTTTGGAGAGGGAAGAGTTGGTGAGGCTGTTAAAGATGTTGCTGCTATGTATGATATTTATGGTCACGGTCTTGGTGTTAGAATACTTGATAAAGCTATAGATTACAGATACGGTGTGGGTAATGCCTATATAAGAGAAATAGCTAGTGTTGCTAATATTCCAGTAATTAACATGGCTGATGACATGTTTCACCCTACTCAGGGATTAGCTGATGTACTCACATTTATAGAGAAATTCCCCGAGTACCATGGTAAGAAGTATGTGATAATGTGGGCGTATAGTCCAGAGATTAGAGGTTGGTGTAGTGTACAAGAAGATATGATACTCTTCCCGAGATTTGGCATAGATGTTGTTATTGCTAGACCGCCAGGATTTGATCTAGACCCTAAACTAGTAGAGAGAGCTAAGCAGCTTGCAAGAGATCATGGGGCAACTCTAGAAGTCACAGATAATCTTCAAGAAGCTTTAAGAGGAGCACACGCAGTCTTCCCGAGAAACTGGGCTTCACCAACACTAGTTCAGCTCGGGTATAGTAAGTTTAAAGATGAAGAGTTAAAGATATATGAGAAATATAAACACTGGAAAGTAACACGGGAATTAATGGATCTCATGGATAAACACGGAGTATTAATGCACGTATTGCCGATTTTTAGAGGATACGAAGCTGATAATGACGTCATAGATGATCCTAAACGCTCACTAATATATAAACAAGCTGAAAATAGTTTATGGACAAAAATGGCAGTACTAGC
>CAZMCE010000041.1:0-10766 GCA_964564855.1 uncultured Thermosphaera sp.
CTATTTATAAATCCTTTTTTAGTTATTTGAAGGCGAAATAGTAGTGTGGAATAGGTAGAAATGAGTAAGGAGAGTTGGAGTAGAGAAATTGCAAGAGTTATTTATGGATTAGAGAATAGTGTTAGAGGAGATGTACTAGACATTGACGAAGAAGGCTACTTAGTAATAAAGATCAAAGATAGCGTACTCAGAGTAAAAGACCTTATGGAGAAAAATAAGCTTGACGTAGCTTATATAAGAATACTCCCACTAATTGAGAGAGCTATGGAAGTTGTTCACGAGGCTTTTAAAACAGTAATAAGACTTACAGGCTATAGGGGATCTCTAAACCCAGTATACCCCATGAAAGTAAACCCTACACCACTAATTGTAGAGTGTATTTTCAAATATGGTGAGAAATATAAGTGGGGATTTAATACCGGCTCACTTAGCGAGCTCCTCTTATTATTAAACCTAGCCGAGAATTACATGCCTAGAACACTCATATATGATGGAGTTTTCACAGAAAAAGTCATAGAGGTCCTTTTAAAACTATACAGGCTAGGCTGGCGTGTCATTGTTGACGTGGAGAGCGAGCATGATGTCGAGATTATTGAGAAGTACCCTGAACTCGAAGTCGGTATTCGCGTTAAGCCCATTATAAAGCCTCAAGGTAAGTGGTCTACTTCGACAGGTCTCTCCGGAAAATTTGGCTTAACAATAAACACCCTAGTTAAGCTGAGAGAAGATTTTAAGTGGATCACGGAGAGAGCAACACTACTACACATGCACCCAGGATCGCAGGTTTCGAGATTTAGTGATGTGAAGAAATATCTCAGAGAAGTGAGAGAGGTTTTCAGCGAGTTACTTGAACTAGGCTTTGAGAACATCTCAATGGTAGATCCTGGAGGTGGTATTGCCTATCCTTATATTGACTTGAGAGATGGGGATGAAGAGTCCCCAGATTACAGTATTATTGATTACGCTAAGACACTAGTAAGCGAGTTTCTAGGATTTAGTAAACACCCTGACATCGTGTTTGAGGGTGGGAGGTATATTGTATCTTCTCACAGGCTTGTAGTTACGAATGTTATTGATGTAAGACCATACTCGGCTGTCCATAATAAAGAGAATTTAAGTTTACTACAAGAGTACGTTGAGAAAATTAAGTCTATTAGTGAAGTTAAAGAGCTGATTTTGAGAATTCGTGAAATTCTAAGCTCTATTAAACCAGGTGAAGAGAGTGATGTAAGACAGCGCGAGCTCTATGAGGATCTAGTAGCTTTTATTGAGAATGATATTGCTCAGAAAATATCAGCCTTACTAGTAGGAGGTGAAATTAACGTGAGAGAGGTTTTAGAAGACCAATTACTCTTAAAAATACTCACTTCGCCGAGTAAGCGCTACATTTTAAACATGTCTATTTTTGCCGATATACCCGACGCGGTTCTCGTAGATCAGTATTTTCAAGTCATACCTGCTCAGAGACTAAACAAGCCACCTGATGTCCTAGCATCTCTAGCTGACTTAACTTGTGATAGTATGGGCGAGATCTCTCATTATATAAGTCCAGGTAACCTATTAAATACAGATAGGGTATTACTTACAAGCGTAGATCTTAAGTTGCTAGCTATACCTGGAGTTAAGTTAAAACTAAGAGGTATTCCACTGTCATTACCACAGAGAGGTGAAGCCTACTACATTGTTATACTTGATACGGGTGCATATCAAGACACGCTGGCAATGAGGCATAATCTAATTTACGGAGCACCAGAAGTAATTATAGATACTATTGGAAATAGTATTTCAATTAAAATTATTAGGAATGGGGAGAGTAGGACTTAACCTAGTAGTTTACCAAGAACACTTTTAGAGGAGCTCTTGATAACTCTCACAGATATAAACCTACCTAGCTCTACTTTATCGGGTACTTTAACTGCTATTGGATAGCTCCCAGGGAATCTTGCAATAGTAAAACCTCTAATATATTTCTCCGTGTAGAGATAGTATAGTACAGTGTTCTCCGGGACTATTCTAGACAGCATAACACGATCAAAGAATCTCATAACTCGGACTCTGTGAGAGTAGTAGATTTTCTTATGTTTGAGTTGAGTATGGTGTACATATGATCTCTTAAGCCAGAGTGGGGTGTTTACTAAAACTGCTACTTGTCTAATATTAACTCTTCTTACAAGTAAACCCTCACTGAGAATTCTCTTCAAGTACTCCTCGTTTACAATAAATGTTTCTCTAGTCTCACCGGGTAAACCATAGAGGAGGTTTATACCTGGTAGTAAGTGTGGTAGTCCATTCCATCCTCTAATACTTCCTACTCTATTAATTATTCTAATTGCTTCAAGAGACTCCTCGGGTTGTGACTTTAAGTTATTGAATTTTACTACTCTCGGGTCAAAGGACTCAACGCCGAGAGCGGCTACATCTCCTGGTGTATTATATTTTACTATTACTTTAAGGGCTTTAGTAGACTCCTCAGGGTGTTTAGCTATAGTGCCAGGGTTAACGTTATCGATATGTAGTGTTATGAGACCTGGAGCTGAGAGCCTTATACCCTTGAAAAGCTTTTCAAGAGCCTCTGTGTTTGGTTTAGGAAATTCTTCAACACCGATATCAGGAGCCATGTATGTGAGGATATCTGGCTGTTTACCTAGTCTAATGTGTCTTACTCCGAGTTTATAGAGAACTTCAACTTCTCTAATAATAGCCTCAGTATTTCTCATAATGGGTTTACCGTAGCGTGGTTCAATGCAAAAACTACAACCACCTGTAATCCAGCGTGGACAACCCCTATAAGTCTCGATCTCAACGACTAAGTTCTTCCCGTAGCATGGATGATCCTGCACAATTTTAGCGCCTAGTATAAAGGCTTTATTCGCTAACTCGTAGTTTTCACGTAGAATCCAGGGTCTTGCTTTTTCAAACCCGTGGTCTATTAACTCATTTAAGTATTCTTCAACGTCTCCGTGAACAATCTCGTCAAAGAGGTATTTGTACCTTGAAGGCTCTATGGCTACAGAGCCGCCACCATGTGCTAATCCATATCTCGCAGCTGGGCCAACTAGTATTTTCCTAGTATCTCTTAGTAGTAGAGCTATTCTCTCGAGCTCACTGTGTCTTATTGGTATTCCACCAATGTACTTACCTGGGACTTCAGAGCCGGCTATAATAACTACGAGGTCTGACTCCTTAGCCTCACTGAGAAATCTTGATGCGTCAGCTCTAAACTGATCTATAGTCCAATACCTTACTACAGCACTCTTATTCTTTAACCAGACTACTCCGGCAATAAGCCTTGGATATGTGTTAATATATGGAGGCACACCTAGACCAGCAGGTTCATCAGTATATCCGTCAAGTATAACTACTCTCTCTATTTTCACGATTAAAACCCTACTTGTATACTAGTTGTTTAATCCTCAATAAGTCTAGAATAGTGTCTAGATCTAGTAGTACACCAGGATACTCTGTCTCAACTAGCATAGTCCTATCTACGTACTTAGAAGTCACTTCTTTTAACCCTATTTTCTCTTCTGATATTGAGAGTAAGTCTTTGAGAATACGAGTTGAGAAGAGTATTGGGTGTCCTCGCCTACCCTTATATGTAGCTACAGCAATGTAGAACTCGTCGAGGTGTTCGAGAAATCTCACAGCAACATTAACATACACACCTGGATGAATCCATGCCGCGTCCCCGGGATTTATACCTATAACTCTAACACTAGGATATTTCTCAACTACGTACTCTACACCGAGCTTAATAGAAGAACTCATACCTAGCCTAAAATTAGGGTTAAATACAATATCAATGTGATTTCTATACTCTCTTAAAACACGTTCAACTAGGTGTGCTTGATATCCTAGAACAACAATTACCCTATTAAAAACACCTGATTCTACAATGTTCGAAATAGTCTGCGCTATAATAGGCTTTTCACTATACTCGTACAGCATTTTATTCCACGGAAATCTCGAGCTCTCACCAGCAGCTGGCACAATACAGTAGAGAGTCATGGTAACTACCTTGAAATTAAGTGTAGCCGGAAGAGGTCTGCAACGTCTTCACACATATCAGTAATTTTCTCAATATCATCTATGACTACGGGCATTACTACACAGATCTCCCTAATACTAGTAGAGCACTCCCTTAATAGCTCTTCAAAAGCCCTTAACCTGATCTCGTCGACTTCCTCTTCGAGTTCTTCAATTTTGTGTGTTAATTCAAGAACTCTCTCATAATCGCTCCTTGCGATTTCTAGTATGTTATTTATGAGTCTCACAGCTTCTAGGGATTTCTCAACAGCATTAACTAGTATGTTGTGAAGATTACGTGGTATTTCAAGTTGTAAGTGTTTGAATATAAGAATTTTTTTAACAACAGCTTTTGCTAAGCCAATTACATCGTCTACTGTTAGCACTGTTCTCAACAAGTCTTCACGATCCTCTGGATGCAGGTGACTTGCTCTTAGAAGACTCATTAAGTCTCTCTTTAACTTATCACTTTCTTCTTCATGTTTATTCAGCTCCTCGTACTTCTCACGCATATCCTCGTAGCTGAGACTATTATAGTTTTTCAAAATATCATCTAATACTTCTACACCACGTGTAATATGATCTAAGTGTTCTCTGAGCTTACTATTAATTTCTTCGAGAAGTCTACCACCAGTAAAAACTCTACTAGCAGACATGGAAATCCCCTTTGAATATTATATATTACTATGTTAAAACTGCTATTTATTAAAAGAAGAGCACTATTGTTTTATTGTCTATGTTTTCAGAGTTTAACTATATTCTATGTAGTGCTGTTTTACATTTTCATAATGTTTTTACCATGAGAAAATGTTTATTAGATTCTTTACTGATTAATTTTAAATAAAGCGGTGTATTGTCATGGAGAGTAGTGAATTATGTGGTATATATGATATAAGATTTCTTGTTAAGAGAGGTATTATTATAACACCACCAGTTCTTAAAACACTAGACGCTGTAATAGCACTCAAAAAAGTAACAGCTGACGATATAGCTAAATATACTGGGAGAGCTAGGACTATTGAATCGCGTTATCTCGCAAAACTCAATAGACTAGGTATAGTTGCAAAAGTTAAAGAGGGTAGGAGAATATATTATATGGAGCCTATTTACGCTGTTACAGAGTTCTATAATAGATATGGTGAGGCTTTTACACCAGAGCAAATAGCACACATGATTGGATTACCTGCGGACATAGTCAAGATTATCATTAGCACACTTAAAGCGAAGAAATGAGTTACCTGAGAGTAGATGTTCTAGGTTTACTCTTTAAACTGAGTACAACACTCACTTCTCTTTTTTCACCCCCATCTTCTATTGTGAAAACCAGCCATATAGTGCTAGCACAGTAACCTGTTCTTCTCAGCCCCTCAGCAAAGGCCTCTATGAGTTTTGTTAAAATTAATGTCCTAGAATACTCGCCGTGTTTAGCCACAAACTTATCTATGACTAAGAGGTCTTCCTCGTTAAGCCTCAGCGAAATCATCTTTTTTCTAGGTTTTAACGGTATTTCTATAATATTGCCGCGATAAATCAGCGGCTCTTCACCAGGGGCAGTAGAAGTCACACTAATTATCACCAAAAATACCATTTAACCCTATATATTTAAAGCTTGTCTTACTATATCCTCATAGAGCTCCTAGTAGAAACCTCATTTCACACTACGCGGAACCAATTGTACAATTATAGATAATATCCACCTAGTAACAACTAATCTATTCTCACTTTTAAGGTAAGAGAGATTCAGAGATAAATAAGCCTCTCTATATTTAAGTAATTGTAGAGTTGTTTTCTAACGCTGGAGGTGTTTTATGAGGTCTAGTGTTATTGATTTTTTAGATGAAGCTTCAAAACAAGTACGGTATTTAATTGTTAATGGAAGAGTTTACGTAGTAAAAAAGTATGCTAGTGAACCTGGTTTAATTAAGTGGTTTTTGATTTCAGCTTCTAACTTAGCCATTGGAAAATACCCGTTTAAATTAGACCCGTTTGAGAGACTTAAACGTGAAGTGTACTTTATGAGGTATTCAAAGAGGGGTTTTAGTAAGCCAGAAATTCTCGTAGTTGACTACTCTAATATAATGTTAACTAGAGAATTTGTGAAAGGCGATGTTTACGGTTATAGCGCACCTGGTAGTGTACACTATGAGGTGGCTCGACATCTCGGTGTGTGTCACGAAGACGGCTGGGTTCTCGGAGACTCTAAAATATCAAATTTCATATATAGTGCTGAGGGACGTGTGTACATTGTTGACGCTGAACAGGCTATTAGAGAATATAGCTCAGATTATTCTGCATGGGATTTACTTGTCTATGTGTCAACTCTAACTATAGATGGCTATGTAAAAGCCCTTTATAGCAGAGACGTCTATGACTCTATACTAGAAAACATTATCACTGGTTATCTTCAAGGTAATACTAATAGTAAAGATGTCTTCAAGACGCTATTAACGAGAGAATTTAAAGCACTTATATATTTCTTCATACCATTCCCATTTAACTACACTTTTGTTAAGAAAATTGAGAAGTATGTTAAGTAACTAGTGTTTATTAAGCTTGTAGACTTATTAGTAGTGGTGATGAATTACCTCCGGCTTGAATAGTGAAGAGAACTTACCCGGCTGATCAACTTGCCGAGGCGCATACTCATCATCGGTGACACACACATACCTGACAGAGCTAATTCTATACCTCGCCCACTTCTAAGCTACATATCAGATCACTCCCCCTGGGAAACAGTACTGTTTACTGGAGACTTAACAGGTGAGAGTGTTCTAAAGTGGCTTAAAACAATTAGTAAGTCACTATACATTGTCCAGGGGAATATGGACTATTTATCGCTACCGAGACAAGTGACCGTAGAAGTTGACTGGTTAAGAATAGGGATGGTTCACGGTGATGGTGTTTATCCGCGCGGAAACCCCGTAGAACTCTCGAAGATAGCCCGGAGATTAGGTGTTCAAGTACTGGTCTCAGGACATACACACGCAGATTTTACACGTATAGGTTTAAGTGGTGGTGTACTCCTATTAAATCCAGGTTCACTAACAGGTGTGTGGGGCGGTGGAGGTGGCAGTTATAAGCCCTCTTTAATGGTCCTCGAAATAGCCGATCAAGAGTGCGTGATCGTGAGGGTCTTTAGACTGAATAAGGATATTTTAGAACATGCTACTACTAATTACTGTTTTAAGAGTGGTGTGTGGAGTTAACTATTCTACTTCTATTGGTAGTACAATAGTGTTTTTCCAGGGTATTGTTACAGCGATCTCATCGCCTACTTGTACATTGAGAGTATTGGGTAGGTATACTAGTAGTTTTAAACTGCCAATTTTAAGTCTTCCCTCTATTTTGTCACCAATAAACATTGCAAACTCTAATATACCCCTAACAACAGTATCTTTTTCGTCATTGCTAGAACCAATTTTCACTATTTCTGGTCTTATAACAACAGCTACTTTTCTCGGTAAATTACTCTCAGGAGTTACACCTTTAACAATTATGTTAGCTTCTTCAAGTTTTACCTCGACTTCTAAACCGCTTTGACGTAGTACTTCACCTCTATATATACTACTACGCCCGAGGAAGTCAGCTACAAAGAGATTTTTTGGGTTAAAGTAGAGTTCTCTCGGCGTCCCTATCTGCATTATCTTACCTCTATTCATGACAGCTATGCGATCGCTGAGGCTCATGGCCTCGATCTGATCGTGGGTAACATAGATCGTCGTTATGCCGAGAGACTTCTGTAGCCTTCTCAGCTCTTCTCTCATTTCTATTCTAAGCTTAGCGTCTAAGTTGCTGAGAGGCTCATCTAGTAGTAGTATTCTTGGATGAACTACAAGAGCTCTTGCTAGTGCTACTCTCTGTTGCTGTCCACCACTTAATTGTAAGGGGTAGCGGTTTTCAAACCCCCTTAACTTTACTAGTTCAAGTGCCCACTCAACTCTTTTTTTAATTTCTTCATCAGATAATTTAAGCTCTTTCTTCTTAATTCTCAAACCATAAGCTATATTTTCAAATACTGTCATGTGTGGCCATAAGGCGTAGTTCTGAAAAACCATTGCCGTGTTTCGCTTATATGGTTTAAGGAAAGTTACATCTTCATAGTCGAAGTATACTCTACCAGTATCTGGGATCTCGAAGCCTGCGATAATTCTCAGCGTTGTAGTCTTACCGCATCCAGAGGGACCTAGAATTGTAAAGAACTCTCCTTGCTCAACTATGAAAGAGGCGTTATCAACAGCTACTACGTTACCGTAGTACTTAGAGATGTTTTCGAGAGTAACCTTGGTCACTGCAAGATACCCTCTAAACACCTATAAAAGCATATCTCTGTTTAAATACATACACAATTACTACTACGACTAATAACTGTAGAAGTATTAGTAGTGATCCCATAGCGGCTACAATTAGGGGTCCGCCACCAGCTCCACCACTATAATACATTCTCATGTAATATGTTATTGGGGCCTGATCGTCTCTTATACCTCCAAATGTAACACTCGTAGAGACCTCAGTAGCCATGTATATAAATCCTATTAATGCACCACTAAGTATATAGCCTACTATGAGTGGTAATATAACTCCAAAAACTACTCTAAATCTCGATGCTCCTAGATTTAAGGCAGCTTCTTCTAGGTTTTCGTGTATTTGCTGAAACCCAGCAAAGACAGATCTCACAACATATGGTAGTCTTCGAACACTAAAAGCTATAATAAATACGAGCCAAGCCTCAAATGCTGGACTTGCAGGGCTAATTCTAGAACCTACCTCGATGGGTAGGAGTTCTGCTAAGCCGGCGAAGAGAATATAGTAGCCAACTGCAAATACTAGTCCAGGTATAGCTAGTGGAGCTACTGAGAGAGAGTCTAGTATACTAGTTACTGATTTAACTTTAAACCTACTAACACTATAAGCTACGCAAGTAGCTAAGAATACTGCTATTATAGTAGAGACACCTGCGTATACGAGAGTGTTTGCAAAGTACCTGTAGATCATGGGGTCTGTGAGTGCTCTTCTAAAGTACGCTAATGGGTCTTGGGGGACACTCAGCTCTAACCCGGCTTCACCAGCATATGGTTTGAGTATGCCTAGTGACATTAAGACAACACCAATTTGTGGAAGAGCTGTGAAAACTACGAGTGGAAATACTAGGAAGTATACTAGTATTTCCCCGATAAGCCTGAGTTTCCTGACACGAGGGTTCCACCTACCACCTCTACTAATCATAGCGTAGCTTCTCATACTCACATAGTTTCTTATAGCTAGGAAAGCAACTAGTGCGAGTATTAGCATTAAAATTCCAAGTGCAGCTATTTCTGGCGAGACCGCTCCGTGAGCTGTTAATAGCCCATTATAAATTCTATAACTCATTAAATTCGGCTCATTAAATACTATTGGAGCTCCGAGGTCTTCTAAACTAAAGACAAAGACTAGTGTTGAGCCAGCTGCAATACCTGGAAGTGCTAGTGGTAGTGTAACTGTTCTGAATAGTCTAAAGCCCCTAGCACCGAGATTTTCAGCTTGTTCTTCTGTTGATGGGTCTACATTAATAAATGCTGTGTAGGCGTTTAAGTACACTATAGGGTAGAATGAAAATATTTGTGCAACTATAACTCCGACAAGACTATCAATGCTCAGTGAGCACCCAGTTAGAGATCTGAGTAGTGCGGATACAGGCCCGTGCTCACCCCATAGGAGTCTAATAACATAGGCGTTTATAAACGGCGTGTTGAAGAGCGGTATTATTGCGAGAATTCTTAATAGTGAGTGACCTGGAAATCTGTAGCGTGCTAGTATAAAAGCTACGAACACACCTAGAAGAGTTGCAATAGATGTGACTATAGCAGCGACGATAATACTATTTAACACAGGCCCGTAGTTTACGCCCCTCAAGATAATAATACATCCACCACCTGGTAATTCGAATATTTCTAGTGGTTTTGAATATATTGGATTTAAATTTACATAACTAGGTGTTCTGAGTACACTGTAAAAATTTGTCCACCAGTAGCCGCCTGTAGGAGGTGTAAAAGAGTGGAATAATACTAGTAGTATGGGAATTAACATAAATACTACGAGATAAGCAAAGCCAAATATGAGGAAAAACCACATTGTCCTGTCAAGCTGGTGTAGAGTAGATCTTATCCTCCGTGCAAAGCTCGTAGCTACTTTAAGTGTCTCTCTACGTGTCTTCAAATATCTGAGCCACTCTCGCAGAGCACCTAGAAGTACAAGCCCTAAGTAGGGGGCTAATCCCACAGCAAGTACTCTCAGTAGCCCTGTGGCGCCGATGAGTATCATAATGATCTCGTAGAGGGCCACTATAACTGATAGAAATGTTAGTGAGAAGCTGTACTTAACTCTATTATAATCAAACCCCATCACTAGTAGAACATATCCATAAATAAAACTAGCAGACCACACAATATACGTGAAGACCTCGACTTCGCTAGGCGAGAGCACCTCATAACTAATCATGCAGAGTACTACAAATAAAATGCCTGCAAGCACTACGTCTAGAAGTCCAGCCCTCCCAGCCCTCCTCAACAAATACACACACCGCAATCTGAAAAATGTAAAAGCACTTAGAGGTATTTATAGAGAAAAACTAGTTAGCTACTTCCTCCTCAAAAACACTAATAACAATATAACAATCACGAGGACTACTACTAGTGCTATTAGAGTTAACGACACACCTCCTTCCTGAGGAGTAGTTAGACTTGGCGAAGTAGTTTCAGGTGTTA
>CAZMCE010000042.1:0-10531 GCA_964564855.1 uncultured Thermosphaera sp.
CTCTCTTCTAGGTAAGCTATTAGAGAGGAAGAGTTGAGGGTTTTATCAAATCTATGTTTTCCCATTACACATTGTATTCGTTCCTCACATATTTAAATAAATTAGGAAAGTTGTATTTCTAATTATTGGTGATGATTATAGTGTACTCGCTAATTGTGAAAAACGCTAAGATTCCTTTAAATGGGTGCTTATTTGAGGGGAATATATATGTAGAAAATGGAGTAATCATTTCTATTGGGAAGAGGGAATATAGTGCAGAAGTAGTAATTGACGCAGAGGGTCAATTAGTCGTTCCTGGTGGAGTAGACTTACATGCCCACGTATATGACCCTGCACATATTGAAAACGAGGACTGGAAGACTGGGTCACTTGCAGCTGCGTATGGTGGGGTAACTACACTGATTGATATGCCTTTGAGAACATATATTGACAATATAGATGCATTAGAGCAAAAGCTCAAAGAGGCTCAGAGAAGTTCTTACGTGAATTACGGGATTACAGGTGGATTTATAAATAAGAAAAATTACAAAGTAATACCAGTTCTCAGAGCTAGGGGTGTTAAAACATTTAAGTTCTTTACCTGTAGACCTTTCAAGATCGAGGATGACTCTATAATACCAGCACTCAACGAGATCGAGAGGAGTAATGCTGTAGCAATCTTCCACGCTGAAGATGAAGTGCTAGTAGACTACTGGGAGTCAGTATATAGGGGGGTTAATGATATAGTAGCTTATCACTCTAGTAGGACAGGTAGTACTGAAGCCTCAGCTATACTTAGAATTGGAGTTTACGCACTTGAAACAAATACACCTATACACATAGCACACTTGTCCAGTAAACTAGGACTAGAAGCTATCTACTGGTTAAAGAAACAGGGAGTAAAATTAACTAGTGAAGTCTGCCCACATCATTTATACTTTACAAGAGAAGATAGTAGAAGATTTGGTAATTACTTAAAACTCGCACCAACATTAAAGACTAGTGAAGATGTGAGAGCTCTGTGGAGAGGGCTGAGTGAGGGGGCTATAGAGATCTACGCTAGTGATAACGCACCAGCACCTAGAAGTATGAAAGAACTAGATACTTGGAGTGCATGGGGTGGAATACCAAACTTAGAGATTATGGGGCCTTTTCTCTACACATATGGTGTTTTAGAAAATAGAATTACACTCGAGAGATTTATAGATGTCTTCGCGAGAAACCCTGCAAAACTACTAGGGGTTTACCCGTTTCTGGGCGAATTGCTGATTGGATCTAGAGCAGATCTCTATATTTTAGAGACAAGGAAAACTAGAAAAATCTCTTCTAGTACACATCACCACAAAGTAGACTGGACGCCGTGGGAGGGGCTTGAGCTTAAAGGAGCACCACTACACCTCATCGTGGGGGGTAATGTTATAATAGAGAGAGGAGAGCTTGTGGGGAAACCAGGTGTAGGAATATATGTGGGGGATTTAATTATGAAAAGATATTAAAAGATCACTTTTTAATTCCATACTTCTTTATAATGCTATAGAGGAAGTCTGGAGTTACTGGAATCTTATTTACATCGTATTTAGCTTGTTTATGTCTCAAAGCATGTGCAATAGCATTTACTATAGATGGCGCTACACCTACTATTGATGGCTCTCCTAGTCCTTTTGCGCCAAAAGGTCCTCTGATAAATCCAGCTTCAACAAAATCTACATTGATCTTCTCTGGTATATCTAGTGCTGTTGGTATGTGATAAGCTGAGAAATTAGGATTTAGTAGTTTACCATCTGGTGAGTAGTAAGTATCCTCCATTAGTGCATAGCCCATTCCTTGTACATATCCTCCAATAGCATGTAACTCAGCTCCTACTCTATTAATTACTCTACCAATATCATATACAGTTGTAGCCTCTACTACTTTAACTAATCCTGTCTCTAAATCTACTTCTACTTCACTAATAACTGCTCCAAATGTATATGTAAAATATGGTTGTCCTGTTCCAGTTTCATCATACCACTCTGCTGGCGGAGCTCTAAAATACCCGTATTCTTGTAGTGGAATTCCTTTCCAAAATGCTTGTTCAATAAGCTCTCTCCAAGTAATATATCTCTCGGGTTTATCAATACAGTATACTCTAGGCGCCTCAATTACAACATCATCTGGAGATTTACAATTCAACATTTCTGCTGCTA
Organism: uncultured Thermosphaera sp.; assembly: GCA_964564855.1. Taxonomy (GTDB): domain Archaea; phylum Thermoproteota; class Thermoprotei_A; order Sulfolobales; family Desulfurococcaceae; genus UBA285. The sequence goes on from CAZMCE010000042.1 coordinate 2,166, forward strand.
GTATATTTAATCTCTGTCTTAATTTATAAGTAGCTACTAGTGTCGCATTACCAGTCATAACTGTAACTCTTGAAGCAACTGTAGGACCAGAGTCTGGTACTGAAGCTGTATCAGCCCACTCAACCTTGAAGTAAGTTGGTGGAACTCCCAAGATCTCTGATGCTATGTTTAGTAGGCTCTGTATTGAGCCTTGACCCATATCAGTTGTTCCAGATCTAAACGTAATACTCCCATCTCTATTAATTATTATTGATACAGCTGAGTAATCCGCTCCCTCAGCACCAATACTATTCCCATGGTATAAGAGAGCTATACCTACTCCTCTCCTAATATTCCCACTCATAGACTCATAGAGCTTTTTCTTCTCATAGTAATTGCTTAATTCAACAGCTCTCTTAATAGCCTCTTCAACCCCCACGCCGTGATCTAATAATTGACCATGTACTGTACGATCACCATTTCTCAAAATATTCTTTAACCTAAACTCAACAGGATCTACTCCGAGCTCCTCAGCTAAGAGGTCCATTTGTCTCTCTACTGCGAAGTGCACTTGTGGATTTCCAAATCCTCTAAATGCACCTGCTGGAATTTTATTTGTATAGACATTTACAAGATCTACTCTAGCATTTCTCACTCTATAAGGCCCTGTACTATGTACTGTAGCTCTCCAAGCTACAAAAGGACCTAAACTCGCATAGGCACCAGTATCAAGTACTATACGAGCCTCTATAGCTAGTAGTGTTCCATCTCTACTAGCTGCGTGTTTATAGTAAGCTATCATTGGATGTCTCTTAGTGTGCGAGATCACGGATTCTTCTCTCGTATGGATTATTACTGCAGGCCTCTTTAGAGCTAGTGCAACTAGAGCTGTTTTAGCAGCTATCTCATTACCAACATCTTCAGCACCCCCAAAACCACCACCTAGTGCAGGAGCAATAACACGTATCATGTGATATGGTAAACCTAGTACACTACTAACTGCTCTCCTAACATCAAATGGACACTGTGTTTTAGTATAAATTATCACACTCCCATCAGGCTCTGGTATTGCGATTGCAGCTTCAGGTTCTAAATATGCGTGTTCCTGTGCAGGTGTCTTATATGTGTTTTCGACAATTACTGAAGCCTCTTTAAACGCCTTCTCTACATTACCAACTCTAATCCTATATCGTGTAAGTATATCTGTACCTCTCTCATCATGTATAAGTACATGTTCTTTTTCTTGTAGTGTTTCAAAGTCAACTATTTCAAGTGGGTCTAAGTAAACTGGGAGAGGCTCATAGTCAACGCTTATAAGTTCTCCTGCTTCACGTGCATTTTCAAGAGATTCTGCAACTACTAGTGCAATAGTGTCACCTATATATCTAACTTTACGATCTGCTATTAACGGCTGATCTGGTATTACATAGCCAATATCATTTACTCCCGGTATATCACTAGCTGTAAAAACTCTCACAACACCAGGATATCTCACAGCATCTGATACATCAATTTTCTTAATTCTCGCGTGAGCGTATTTAGATCTAACGCTGTATACAAACACCGGGTTTTTTACAAGGTTAATTAAATCTGCTGTAAAAATAGGGCGCCCAGTTACCTTTGATATAGCATCCCATCTAACAACTCTCTTCCCCACGTATTTAAACTGATCAGTTTTAACGTGTTTTGTCTTGTGAAATATTGATTCAATAATTTCTATATATTCAGGTCTACTCACACATAATCACCCTAAGACCTTTAAGTGTAATTTCTCTCTCACTTCTTTCTCAGCAAAATATACTTGGCCTTTTTTCAAATACTCTATAGCTTTCTTCACAGCCATAATGAATAAACTGTAACTTCCACATCTACATAATACAGATGTAAGCCACTCTCTAATCTCATCTATACTAGGATCAGGGTTATGATCTATGAGCGCCTTAGCAACCATGATCATTCCAGGTGTGCAAAAACCACACTGAACACCACTAGTCTCTATAAAAGCTACTTGAACAGCGTGAAGCATCCCTGGAGGAGCAATACCCTCAATAGTTGCTATCTCTGCACCATTTAATCTAGCTGTTAATGTAAGACAAGAATGCCTCAACTCATTATTCACTAATACAATACAAGTACCACACTCACCTCGACCACAACCTTCTTTCACCCCTGTAAATCCAAGCCTATATCTAAGAGTATCTACTAATCTCTCACATCCCGGCACCTCTAACTCGTAATCTCTACCATTTACTCTTAACTTAACTCTGTGAAGCCTACTCAACCTATATCACCCCAAGCCTCTTACCCACAGTGAGGAGTGTTCTTTTAACAGCAACTTTAGACATTTCAAGTCTATACTCAGCTGTCGTCCACCAATCAGTATATTTCTCTACAATTCTAGGTAAGAGTTCCTCGACTACTTTTTCAATAAGCTCCTCGGAGAGCTCTCTTCCCTTTAAGAAATCTTCTAGAAGTTTAATTCGACCAGGTATTCTCTTCTCTCTCACTACGTCAAGAGAAACCCTAGCTTCAAGAATTTTTTTACCTTCAAGGTGGAGATATGAAGCTGAATTCGCTAATCCAGCTATTAAAACCCTCCTCCGATCAAATTTTTCAAATGCACTACTAGCATTAAGCGGAGGCTCTGGAATTAAAATCTCTGTTATTAATTCACCGGGTTTTAAATCTAGTTTTCTCCTATCTACTAAAAGTTTCTCGAGTGGAACAATTCTCTCACCGCTAATTCCCGTTAATTTAATACTCGCATCGTAAGCTAGAAGTAAGACTATATAATCACTAAAATCTGTAGCTGTAGCTATATTACCACCTATAGTAGCTGAGAAGCGCAGAGCTATTGTTCCAAATTTATGCCATATATCTCTAAATCCAGCAAAACGTATATCTCTATGTAAAATAGTATTTGAGAGCTCCCATATAGTTGTTAAAGCACCTATTTTTACATAACCATCTTCTACTCTGACATAACTTAACTGTTTTTTCAGAGGAGCTAAGTCAACTAGGTATTTGGGAGGCTTAATCCTCCCATCTCTTATGAGTATTAAGAGCTCTGTTCCACCAGCTAATGGTATTGCATCAGGATAATTACTCGCTAAGAACTCTATAGCGTCATTGAGACTCGTAGGTTTATAGAGGTCAAACATGACGTGTCACATTAAATTAAAGTCTTTCTCCTAGTATTTTTTATGGTTAGGTTAATAAGCTTATTGCTATAGAGCTCAATATGATTATTTTAGTTAAATACTATATACGTGTTAATTATTAATGGTGGTCTTATTGAAAGTATGTAGAGATATTAGTGAGTGTATTGGTGAAACTCCTATAATCTTATTAAATAGAGTTAAACCACGCGATATTGAAGCCGAAATCTGGGGTAAAATGGAGTTTTTAAATCCAACTGGTAGTGTAAAAGATAGAATGGCACTCTATATGTTGAAAAAAGCTATTGAGAAAGGGGATTTAAAACCAGGTATGACAATTGTAGTGCCAACTACAGGTAATACTGGTATAGCTTTCTCAGCACTTGCAAGTGTAATGGGTTTTAAAGTTCTAATAGTTATCCCCGAAGAAATGAGTGCTGAGAGATTTATGTTAATGAAGCTATTTGGAGCTGAATTCTATTTTACACCTGGTGGTGAAGCTGACGCGGGATATGCGTTAGAAATAGCAAAGAAATTAGTAGCTGAAAATCCAGGTAAGTATTATTTATTTGATCAGTGGTCAGATGAAGCAAATATTCAAGCTCACTACGAGACAACAGGTAAAGAAATCCTAGATCAAGTTGGCTGCCCAAAGGCATTTATCGCACACATAGGGACAGGTGGAACACTAATTGGAGTAGCTAAGAGATTAAAAGAAGAATGTAGAGGTGTAATCATCGCGGGAGCAGAACCCGCAGAATGCGCTGTAGTAGCTGAGTGGTTTAAAACTAGTAAACTAGGTCTCTGCTCAAGACACGAAATTGAAGGTGTTGGTGATGGATTTATTCCCGAGATAGTATATAAGTATCGTGAACTCCTCGACGACTTTATAACTGTGACTAGTGAAGAGGCTATTTACACGGCTAAGTTAATTGCAAAATTAGAGGGGTTACCGGTGGGAATTAGTTCTGGTGCTAATGTTGCAGGAGCAATACAATTAGCTAGAAAATATTCGTTTAAGAGAGGAGATAAAGTAGTAACTGTACTTCCAGATTATGCTGCAAGATATTTTAGTACAAGATTATTTAAGAAGAAGAGAGAAGTAACTTCACGTAAGAATATACTAGATCAGCTTGATTTGTAAACTTACATGAATCTTTTTAATAGTCTTCATCTACTACAGTAAAGCCTATTAACTCAACTAATCGCTTAATAAAATCTTTATCTTCTCTTGAGAGATCTCTCGATAATTTAATAGTGACTACTAGTCCTCCTTCAGAGATCTGCGGAGATCCCTCAAAGTAGTATAGTGGTCTATAACCTTTTGAGAGGAGAATTGGATTTAAGTCATAAATAACTTTCTCAGCATATACATGGTTTACTATATTTCTCAACACTATAGATTTTTTGCTCAAAATACACTTCAAAATCTCAGCCTAGAATTCAACATATACTTAGAATATTTATATATTAGAGTTATCACTATATTTCCCCTAAACTTACCTGGGATGTATGTAATGAGTCGTCACAAACCCTGGTTTGTAGGTTATTTAAAGGGGAAAGATTGGATATCAAACTACGATTACGATATTGACACTATTAAACTAGTACTTAAAGCTGCTAGAGAGCTTAAACAAATGTTTCATAGTGGTGTTAAGAGAGTTAACTGGTTAGAGGGGAGAACACTGTACATGATATTCTATAATAAGAGTCTTAGAACTAGAAATAGTTTTCAAACAGGTATTTACCAGCTTGGTGGGCAGGGAATATATATTAGCCCAGATCAAGTTTACGCGCCAACACTTCCAGAAGACATGGTTCCATATCAAACCGAGGCTATAAGCGATGTAGCCCGCGTACTAAGTAGATATGGAGATGCTATAGCTATAAGGATATATGGAGATGCAGCTAAGTGGATTATTGGTAGAGGTCATAAAATCATAAATGAATTTGCAAAGTGGGCAGATATACCTGTATTAAACATGGAAGATGATATTTGGCACCCATTTCAGGCACTTGCAGACGCCATGGCTGTATTTGAAGTACTCGGCTGGCCTAGTGACCTTAGAGGTAAGAAAGTTGTTGTGAGTTACGCGTATAGTGGTGGACTTAAACCTTTAGCTGTTCCACAAGACGTCTCCGCAATGTTTGCTATGATGGGCGCTGATATTTATATTGCACATCCACCTGGCTTTGAATTAATGGATGAGGTCTTAGCAATTATTAAAAAATACACTGATCACTGGGGTAGCGAGTTTAAGATTGTCTATAACATAGACGAGGCTTTTGAGGGAGCTCTTATTGTTTATCCAAAGGCGTGGAGTCCTAAGAAGTTCTTCCCACCATATAACACGGTAGTTGATAAAGAAGGAGCTAAGGCCTATCAGAGTAAATTCAAAGACTGGATTGTTACAGTAGAGAGACTTGAAAAAGCTGGAAAACCCTACTATATGCACTGTGGACCAGCTGATAGAGGTCAAGAAGTAACAGATGAAGTACTAGACTCATATCATAAAAGCCTATACTTCGAGGAAGCTGAAAATAGACTTCACGTACAGAAAGCTGTAATGGCCATGGTTATGGGCGAGTAGATCTAGAGGGCTTTTAAACTAATTGCCCTACATACGTGAAGCATTTACAGGAATTCTGTGGGGATACTACTTGTGTATGTAGATAAACTAGTGTGTAGTCGTTGTGGGAGAGAGTATAGGCTTGTAGAGAAGCCATTAATGTGTATGAGAAGAGATTTGGGTAGGCTAGACTTATATTACGATTACGAGGAGATCTCGAGAGCTCTGAGTAGAGATGTTCTCAAGAAGAGACCATTTAATATGTGGAGGTATATTGAGCTACTTCCAGTACCAAGTAGAGATTTTATTGTTAGTTTAGAAGAGGGTGGTACACCGCTTTTAAAAGCTGTGAGACTTGGAGAGAGACTTGGACTGAGAAATCTCTATTTAAAAGATGAAACAAGAAATCCTACTGGTAGTTTTAAAGATAGAGCTATGAGTGTCTCAGTGTCAATGGCTAAGTATTTTAACTACAAGAAAGCTGTAATTGCGAGTAGTGGAAATGCTGCTGCATCTCTAGCAGCTTATGGAGCTAAGGCTGATATTGAAGTCTACGCACTAGTCCCCCACTTCGCGGCGAGTAGTAAGATAGCTCAGCTCATTATGTATGGTGCAAAAGTAGTTAAAATTCGCTGGTTAGAAGCTGAAGACCCTACTGTTAAAATGATGAGGATTCTCTACGAGAAATATGGTTTTTACCCGAGTCCAAGTTTTGGTGTATTTAACCCGTACCAGGTAGAAGGCCCTAAGACTATATCTATGGAGATTGTTGAGCAGCTTAAATGGCAAACACCTGATCAGGTTTTTGTGCCAACAGGAGCTGCAAGTCTACTAACAGGAGTGTATAAGGGGTTTAGAGATTTCAGTGAACTTGGCTTTATAGACAAGTACCCAAAACTTGTAGCTGTACAGCCTGAGGGTAATCACCCACTAGTCAGAGCTTGGAGAGAGCATGCAGATCCCCTAAATATAAGACCCTGGGAGAAACCACCTAAAACTATTGCTACAGGTCTCGAGGACACATATCCCTGGGATGGAGATATGGGTTTAAGAGCTCTTTACAACACTAGAGGTTATGGTGTAATAGTCTCTGATGAGGAAATAGTAAATGCTATGAAGCTCCTCGCAGGTCTTGAGGGGGTTTTCGCAGAGCCTAGTGGAGCAGCTGGTCTTGCAGGCCTAGTAAAAGCTGTTGAAGAGAAACTTGTTGATAGAGATGAGGTAGTAGTAGTACTTGTAACAGGTCATGGGTTAAAAGATATTGACACTGCTATGAAGATTACTGGCGAGCCGCCAGTAATTAATCCGAGTGAAGAGGAGTTAATTAGTGCAATTAGAGATCACTATGGAGCTCTCTAACTAGTTCTCATTTAGTTTTATTAACATACTCACCCATATATACTTGGTGAGGGTATATCTCTTGGTAGATCTCTCTGTAGAGATCTCTGGTTTAAAACTGAAAAATCCATTAATGAATGCTGCGTGTCCTATTTCAAGAGATGCTGAGTCTATGATCGAACTTGTAAATGCAGGTGTAGGAGCTGTTGTTGCTAAGACTATTAGTATAAAGCCAGCTATAGTTCCACGTCCAAGTATGGCTGTTGTTGATAGGGGTTTTTTCAGAGGATCTATACTAAAGACACTTAAACCTGGAGATGTGAGAATAGTGCCTGTTAATAGTGGAAATTACAGATTTATATACGCGTTTTTAAATGCTGAGTTGTGGAGTGATATACCAGCTGAACACTGCTTAGAGAGAGAATACCCTATTGTTGAGAAGTATTGTGAAGAGAGAGGAGTAGTATTTATAGCTAGTATTGGCTACACTCCTGAAGAGCTCTCTCTACTAGGACCTAAAATAGAGAAAATAGGTATTCGAGCAATAGAGTTCTCAACACACTATATTGGTAGAGATTACAGGCCAATAGTAGAAGCTGCTAAAGCACTAAGAGAATCTGTAAGTATACCTATATTTGCTAAATTAAGCCCCTTTACTCCAAATATACCTGAACTCGTAAAAGAACTTGAGAAAGTAGGTGTTAATGGAATTGTAGCTACCAACACTATTGGCCCAGCACTACACATAGATGTAGAGTCAGGTATGCCTATTGTTGGTGGACCCTACGGCTTTGGCTGGATGAGTGGCCCCGCACTAAAACCACTAGCACTAGCTGTAGTAGCTGAAGCTGCTCTCAACACAAAACTACCAATTATAGGTGTTGGGGGAATAACCCGCGGAGTAGATGTTGTAGAGTATATTATGGCTGGTGCAACTGCTACTCAAATATGTACAGCAGCAATAGTAGAGGGTTTAGGAGTATTTAAGAGAATTCTTAATGAGCTAGAAGAGTGGATGAAGAGGCATAAATACGAATCTATATACGACTTTAAAGGTATAGCTCTAAAATACATTAAACCAGAACCTAGAAGAGTATGGGCTAAACCACCAGTTATAGATGAAAAAAAGTGTATAGGGTGCGGATTCTGCGAGCTCACATGCACATACAAAGCAGTAAAAGTAGTAGAAGAACTAGGTAAGAGAAAAGCTAGAATAGATGTAACAAAGTGTTATGGATGTGGAGTCTGCACATCACTATGCCCAACTCGCGCAATACAATTTATCGAGGAGTAAATCTCTAAAACTAATCTCTTTTTTCCC
>CAZMCE010000043.1:0-10369 GCA_964564855.1 uncultured Thermosphaera sp.
AAAATATGTTATTTACTTAGAACATGCTATAGTTAGATGCGTATTATTAGAGTGTATAAGATCTTTTCGAAGAAAACATGGCACTCGTCTTTACTGTTTAATTGTATTTGGTTTAGAGAGTATACAACGACCTCTCGGCTTAAAAATAGAGGTTCTTGGAATATGATTGAAGGGAGGGTATGTCTGCGACTATTGCTAGAGATGTTTCAACTAAGCTTTTACTACTAAGAGATCTAGATAGTGTTATTGATTTTTCCAGGGCTAGTAATCAGTTTACAATTATTCTTTATCTTGCTGAGCAGAGAGAGCCTATATCTGTAAGTGAGCTTGTTAGAGTAATTGGGGATTCTAGAAAGTCTATACTTGACTCACTGCGAAAACTTGAAAAGAAGGGTTTAATTGATAAATTAGAGAAGAAGGGAGAGCTCTTTATAGTACTCAGTGATCATGGGAAAGAGTTTGTTCAGAAACTAATAGAGCTACTCTCTCCTCTTGGATTACCTAGAAGTGAAGTTCTTGATACTCCTGTAAGGCTTAATATTTCAAAAGAGCTAATTATGTCTATTAATCTCTACAGGCTAATAGTTCACGCTGGTTTATCGAGAAAAGGCTATATAACGCTTGAAGAGGCTTCTCGCCTTGTAGTTGATGGAGAGAAGAGTATTAATGTCCTAGTAGAGTCTTTTACAAACCCTCCTACACGGTTTTTCAGAGTTGCAAAGAAGGGTGAAAAGAATATTTTAATTCTTGATAAACAGGGATTAGAGATTTTAAAGAAGACTCCTCACTGTAAAGTTTTTCAGAAAAATCCTCTTTATAGAGTAGCTGTTATTTTAACAGGTTCACCTTGGCTTAGAGAAATTGTAGGGAGATTAAATGTTATTCTAGGCGTTTTCAACTTATTATCTATTACTGGAACCCTCTTCTTCAAAAATACTTTTTTCCTCTTAATTGGAATTGGAGCCTCAATCCTCATAGTAGGACTTAACCTTGCCTTCACTGGGTTTAGGCTTTTTGACACCGAGTAGTCTATTTACACTCTCAAATACTCTTAGCATTTTTTCACCTATTTTTCTAGCATCAAGTCTCTTATCTACTTCTAAAGCAAACATCTTATCTCTATTTATAATTATGAGAAACATCTTATCGAGATCTCTAATGTAGAGTACTAAGTAAGCTAACCCCGAAGTATGCAAGTAGAGCTTATTGAGAACACCTAGAACACTCTCATCAATACTAGGAGGCCAATAAGCCAAAATACCTTCACTAAATCCAGCTATAACAGCCGATTTAACAGCAACACCATCAACAACAATACTAAGACCATCCCAGGCTAAGCCCACCTCTACACCCCCTTTAAACTCTTTAATCTAAATACTAAAAAACCCACTCGCCCAGGAACAAGCTAAAAGGCGAGGATTCGCCAAGTCGTCGAATTAGAACATAAGAATAAGCGTCGACGAGTTGTCGAAACTACTTTTAAGTATTTAAATAACCATGCTCTAAGAGATCTAAGGTGGGGTATATGTCTAAGAAGAAAGGTATAGTAGGTATTGAGGCTGCAATAGTACTCATAGCTTTTGTAATAGTTGCAGCAGCACTAGCATTTGTAGTAATAAATATGGGTATGTTCACTACTCAAAAGAGTAAAGAAGTAATGCAACAAGGCTTAAACGAGGCAACAACAGCACTAGAAGTAGACGGCATGGTATTAGGATATGTTAGCACAGGTCCTAAGGTGTCTTATATTTACATACCGCTAAAAGTATCACCAGGACAACTAGCAGTAGACTTCGAAGATACAAAAATAGACGTAGTAATAAAATTACCTGGCGGAGCTTTTAGTAAAATAAACTCTGGGAATGATCCACAACAACCGGTTACTATGCCCGTAAACTTAACAGATCTTCAAAGTGGATTTGGTGGGTCACTAAGCACTCCAAAGGCAAAGATATTCATTATTCAAGGAGATGGTGACACGGTATTAGAAGTTGGCGAGAAATTCATGGTTGTAATTGCCTTACCAAACGACCTGGCACTAGTCCAGTACCAGCAGTTTACTGTTGAAATCAGGCCATTGCAAGGTGCTCCGCTAGTTATTGAGAGAACAATACCTCCAACTCTAACAGCAGGAGAGTTTGTAAATCTCGGGTAGTTTGTTTTTTACTCTCCCTCTCCTTGCTTACCTATGGGGTGGTTTTGTGAGTATTTGCTTTAAGTATGAAAGAGTATTGAGGGGTTTAAAAGTGGTTTTAGTGGGCTCGGCTTGTTTATTTATTGGATTAATTGTTAGTTTTGTGTTTATTTCTCAGAGAGTTTTAATTATTATGCCTGGTTTACTGGGTCTTTGTTTCTCAGTTGTCTTGGGTTTTACTATTATTTATATTGCGGCGAGTGTTCTCCACGTTATAGTAGACTCTGCTCTTATTCTGAGAAATCCTGGTCTTTTAGCTGAGAGGGGGCTGGAGATATGTGTCTGAGGTTCAATCAGCTCTTAATAAGATTTGGAGGTGTAATTGCTGGTTTTGTAGACTCTTCACTAAGAGAGTGCTCTTACACTACATTGAGAGAGCACTTGTCTATAAGGCTGAGAAAAGCGTGGTCTCGGAGGGTGGTGTTATAGTGTCTGAGGAGCTAGATGTTGTCAAGGAGTTAAGGGATTTAAAAACAACGGTCTTGGAGTTAAAAAGCACTATGGCTGAAATTAAAGCTTTATTATCTGATTTAACAGGACCATATAGTTACTATAAGCCTAGAGAAGAAATAGAAGCTCCTCCAAGACCTCAGCCCCCAGCCCCTCCAACTGGTACTGCAGAGGTGAGGGCGGAGACTGGTAGAGTAGAAGTAGAAAAGCCTGAAGTAAAGCCTCAGGCTCCTAGTGGTAGGGGTCTCGAGGAGATTACTCGTGTTCTAGGTGAGGCTGGTAGGATTGTTAGAGAGGAGAGAGAGGTTTTAGCAGGGGTTAGTTTAAAACAAGCTGTCTCATTAATGAGGATAATTTACGAGATAATGAAGATCTACCCGAAATCTAGTGTCGAGAGAATACTTGATCTCGTGGAGCAATTAAAAATAGTGTCGAGAGAAGATGCAAGTGTATTGAGGACTACTGTTAATATTGTAGAACAATCGTTAAGAGAAAGAATTACACCAGAGGAGAACGTGTTATTAATGTACTTATTATTGAAGAATATTGGATTGAGAGAAGAGGCTATTGAAGAAGAAGTTATAAGGAGTGTTTTAAACGCTGTTTCAATAATGAGGAAAATGAGTAAGTCTACTCAAGAAGCAAGAGAAGAGAAAAGTGAAACAGGATCAGGAGGAGGCGGAGCTGGTGGATCTCTCCAGGGTGTTAACAATAAATGGGAGAATCTACAACAATAACTCACGCTATACTAACTATTGCAGCAGTTATAATGGCCTCTCTCTTTGTAACAGTTGTTATAGGCCAGTTAAATAGTCTTTTAAACTCTATATCTACTAGTGTAAAACACAGATCTGACTCTTATAGGACTAATGTAATAATTGTTCACGCATCACTAGATAAGCAGACAAATACTATTTATATTTACGCTAAGAACATAGGAGACCTTGTGTACAGCGATCTGGGGAATGTAGATTTCATAGTAACAGATTATAATGGAAAAACATTTTATTTTTCAACGAGAATAGGTACTGTGAATGTAGAGGAGTATGGTTCTCAAACAGGTATATTTGAGAGAGGAGAGACTATTCTCTTCAAGATAACTCTCTCAGATACGTATACTTCACCCCTCGAGGTAAAACTAGTATTATCAAACGGCTACTCGACAACATATACTGTTGGGTGAGTGTTTAAATGCCATCTGAGGTCATTATACCGGGTTTTACAGCAGTCATAGTGCTCTTCATAGTTACACTCTCTATTATAGGAATTATAAGTATGTCTCTCTCAATAGCAATTAACACGCTGAGAGAGAACTATGAGATCTCTTATAAGAGGCTTAGCAGTATAACTATACGACAAGTAAACGTAAACTACTCTAGTGGATTACTCGAATTGAATATTACTATTTTTAATAATGGTCCACACCCCATCTATAAGTTTGAGGCATGTGACCTTATTGTCGAATACTACTCCACTAGTGGGTTGTTAAAGTCAATTATACTACGTTACAATTTAAACTGGACTATTGAGAGAGTCATACTAGTAGAGAACTATAGTGTTAGCTTTACAGAGCACCCCATAATTAATAGCGGTGAAGCCGGCTTAATTAGGGGCTTAGCGACTATTGAAGATATTGATGTGGAGAAGCCTTTAAGAGTAGTATTTACTACACAGTATGGAGCAGTAGACTCTAAGTGGGTGATTATTAGTGCTTAAAGTTAAAACAATAAGTACTGGTAATGAGGAGCTAGATAATAAAATTGGTGGCGGTTTACCATTTCCAGCTCTAATAGTTGTTGAAGGAGGTCATGGTTCAGGTAAATCTGTCCTAGTTCAACAGTTTATTTATGGTGCTTTAAAGAGTAATTTAAGAGTTATTGTTGTGACAACTGAGAATACGAGTATTGGCTATGTTAGAGGAATGGTTAATGTTGGATTTGACATTATAGACTTTTACTTAAGAGGACACTTTACTGTCTACTCAACTCAAATACCGAGAGTTAAGTGGATCGCTACTACTAGTCGAGATCTATTGTCTCTAACTCTTAAACACATGATCTCCACGGTGGATAAGTATGACATGTATGCAATAGACTCTTTTAGTGTGCTTGTTAGAGGGTCTACTAGTGAAGATATTACAAACTTCATTACTATTGCTAAGAGAATTGTTGATAAAGGTAAATTAATTATTTTAACACTACACTTAGGGGATTTTACCGAGCAGCTACACTCGGGATTAAAAGCTATGGCTGATGGCTACATAGAGGTTAAAAATGTAGAAATGGGTGGTAGGCTTCTTAAAGTAATGAATATTATAAAATTAAAGGGTGCGCCAACTGTCTTTGAAAACTCTATTACATTTGAGGTGGACCCTGCTTTTGGCATTAAGCTTGTTCCAATGGCTCTTGCCAAGATCTAGGGTGTAAGTGTGTCTAGACTTTTAAGTTTAAAATTTTGGAGAAGAGAGCGAGTAGAAACGGTGAGAGAGCCCGATTTCGGCGAGAGGCCAAGCTACTTAGTCTCCTACATGGAGTCATTTAAGCAGAAGCACGGTGAGGAACCCCAGTTTGTCGAGAGACTTATTGGAGATATGAAAATGTGGTCTAAGATAAACGTTATTTATCCTGTTGGTAGTGGGATATTTATACATGTTACAAATCTAGTTAAAACAATTGCTGGTTTTAACCAGTACATTGTTATTGAGCCTCCTAGACCACCTCCTAATACTTTCAAGGCTATTGAAGAGGCTCTTGCTATGAGAATTAAACCTGAGCACACAGCAGAGTCTGCAGAGGAGAGAAAGAAAGTCCTCCTCGAGCTCTTAGAAGAGATTCTTGATATTAAAGATAAACCTGTGAACTATAATTCTATTAAACCTGGAATTCCTAAAGTCCCTGTTTATAGAGAAGATGTAGAGTACATTAAGTATCATTTGATCAGGGATAAAATCGGAGTAGGTATTATTGAGCCGTTCCTGAGAGACCCTTACCTCGAAGATGTGAGTGTTAAAGGTACTGGAAACATATATGTAGTACACAAGATCTTCGGCTCACTGGAGTCTAATATTGGATTTCACAGCGAGGAGGAGCTTGATGAGTTTATAATTAAACTTGGAGAGAAAATAGGTAAACCTATTTCTAGAGCACGACCAGTTGTAGATGCGACGCTACCCGATGGGAGCAGAGTGAACATAGTATATGGTAGAGATGTAAGTTTATTTGGCAGTAACTTCTCAATACGTAAAGTCGCTAAAACACCAATTAGTGTGACACAGCTAATTAAGTGGAATACTTTTAATGAGTATGTAGCTGCATACATGTGGATGATGATCTCAGAGGGTATGAGTATATTTGTTTGCGGAGAGACTGCAAGTGGTAAAACTACATCTCTAAATGCTTTAGCTGTCTTTATTCGCCCTAATTATAAAATAGTCTCAATTGAAGATACCGCTGAAGTGACTTTACCACATAAAAACTGGGTGAGAGAGCTCACTAGAGATACTGGTAAGCCTGAGAGTAGTGTGACAATGTTTGACCTGCTGAAAGCTGCTCTAAGACAACGTCCCAACTACATTATAGTTGGAGAAATTAGAGGAGCTGAGGGAAATATAGCGTTTCAAGCAATACAAACAGGACATCCAGTTATGTCAACATTTCACGCTGCAAATCTTGAGAGACTATTACAGAGGCTTACTAATCCACCTATAAGTGTTCCAAAGACAAATCTCGACGCATTAAATATTGCATGGTTCCAGTCATCTGTTTATGATAAGAGAGGTATGCTTGTTCGTAGAATGATCTCAGTTAACGAGATCATAGGCTATGATCCTCGCACAGATTCTATAGCAGCCATACCTGTTTTTATCTGGGATCCAACTAGGGATGAACATAGATTTGCCGGGAGAGGTGCGAGCTACCTACTTGAAGAGAAAATAGCTGTTATGAGGGGTATTTCTAAGAGAGATATTAAACTTATCTATGAAGAACTTGATTTAAGAGCAAAATACTTAAAGCTCCTTGTAGAGAGAAATATACTTGATTACTACGATGTATTTAAAGCAGTTGTCAAGACATATGAAATTGGACTTGAAGAAGCATACAAGAGGCTTCTCAGAGGTGAACTCTTCTAAGTGAGTAAAAAGAAGCGTTTACTAAGTATTCTACGCGAGAAACTCGCTGAATCTACTACTACTAAGAGAGTTGTCTATAAAGTTACAGCATATAAGTGGATTATTGCAGCAGTAGTAATGGTGGACTCTCTCATAGTATACTACGCTGTTATAGCTTTCCCTTATCCAGCTAGCCTACTACTGGGAATACTCGTAGTTCTAGGTTCATTCCTCCTCGTGTTTTACTTTACCGCGTTAAAGAGAATTGGAATAATACCTGTTTCAGATGACTTAGTATTTATCCTTATACACTTAAGATGCCTAGTTACTGGAAATCCACCATTAACAACACTATTCGGCAAAATTGGAGAAACAAAATTTTACAGGAAGAAGTATTCTGGAATGTTTCAGAAACTGAGAAATTTAATTAAAAACTGGGGTTATAGTGCACCTGAAGCAATTAGACTTATCTCGAAGGAGGCTCCTTCTAAAGTTGACGAAATGTTTCTTCAGAGATTAGCGGCTATTGTAGCTACTGGTGGTGATATTAAAGACTATTTGCGAATAGAGTATAACACGCTCTTCGCTGAGTATGTTGCAGCGTATACTAGAATGATTAATATTCTCAGAGTTGTACTCGGTATTTATACGACTCTCTTAGCAGCCTTAACGTTTATGTTAGCTAATTTAATGCTTCTCGGAATGATCTTTGGGGGTTTCACAGAGCTTGTAATGACAGGTGTTACTAGTGTTGGATTTGCACTAATGAGCATGGCTATTCTACTATACTTATTCATGCGAAAACCAGTTTTTGAGTCAAGGTCTAAGTGGAGGAGTCGTCTACTAATTCTCATAATACTCCTCGGTTTAACCGGGTTTTTCTCGTTTGCAATAATGATCGCTTACCTGGTGATCTCGCTAAATATTTTCAACATGGAATATGTATCTCTAAGTTTAATGTTAACAGGATTCTTACTATTACCAGCTGCGATTCTCGTAAAGATCCATGAGAGTAGAATAAATGAATATGACATGTTCTTTCCGGCTTTTATAAGGAGTTATGGGGAGCAAATGGCTGTAGTACCAAATATGATTGAGTCTCTTAAACCACTCCTCATAGCTGAGCTTGGAAGACTCAAAGGCCTCTTGAATAGAGTTTACGCTAGATTAGTAAATAGAGTTGATCCTAGGATTGCTTGGAGTTTATTTGCAGATGAATCGTCAAGTGAAATGGTGACTAGGGGGACATATATTTTTGTTGATACAGTTGAAGTCGGCGGGGACTTAGCAGAGGCTGGTGCGCTGCTCTCAGATCACATTAATGAGATCTATAGGCTTAGAGCAAACTACGTTCAGGTTTTTAAGACATTTGAGGCAACGCTTTACCTTATGCATTTAACAACAGTGATCTTACTAATATTTGTGGGGAGTTTTATAAATATCTTCACTGGTGTTATAGCAGGTTTTGCTGGAGGTATCCCCTCAGAATATGCTGGTTTATTAGGTATATTTGCAGTTTCACCAATAAATGTTTCTCTCATTACAAACATCTCTCTAATAGTAATGACTATAGCAAATACTCTTGCACTCTACTCAGTAAATCCTGGGTCTAGGTATGCTATATTTTACTACTTATCTATAATGCTGATAATTACAGGATTAGCGATCTACATAGGGTATTTTGCTATGCAAGGACTAATAGGTAGACTACTAGCTCCAATATCGTGAGTATACAAAAGAAGCTGTGTATTCAAAAATTAGAATTAATTATATTATTTTGGAGAGCTCGTGACTAGTAATATCTACTATTAGAGTTTGTTATATTTAATGAGAGTATATGTAAAAAACTATCTAGCACTCAATATCAATAGTGAAAGTATTAGCAGGTTGTTGACTTGTTAGCAGAGGTTTAATGGTTCTCCTATAAATGTATACTAAAGCCGCTATTAGAGTTACTAGTACTATTCCTATAACTGCTATTACCAGGTATACTCCGTAGAATGTTAATATCAACATTTGTACGCTTGACTCTACTAGATCTACTTTAATGAGCTCTTACCCATAATACTTACATCTATATCTATGGATCTGCTGATTAAAACCCTCTGTTATATTTAAATGAAAACTATTATATCGAGAGCTGACTCAGTTAAGTTTTTTTTATATTTGCTAGTATAAGAGGAGTTAATGAGGAATATATCTAAGACCTCTTTGGTTTTTACATCAACTCTAGCACTACTTGTAAAATTACCCGGAGATGGAATAGAACCTGGAGGGCACGCGTCTTTGTTTTACGTTTTTATAATTCCATAGAGTATTGTAGTAAACTCTGGGTAAGCTGATCTCTGTAATTTCAATTCTAATAGAAGCCTCAATAGTATATGTTAAATTAGCACTTATAGTAGTTACTTTTACTTTGTAAATAAAGTAGTCTCTGGGTTTATAAGCAAGTTGCTGTGTTTCTCCAACTATAATAGTTGTAAATATTATTAGAGCTAGTAGAATTAACAATGGAATTAGAGTATATGTGGTTTTCATTTATAACGCCTCTATCTAGAACTATTCTTTTAGTTTGTATATTTAACTGTTCACGAGAACGCATTTAAAAACACTAGTAGTCTATGCTGGCACTTGAAGGTAGTTTTAAACTAAACCAGAGTTGACTTGTAAGCTCTTGCTTTAATAAGTAAAATTAGAGTAGAGTCTACTTATTACTTCTTTTTACATATATAAACATACTAGTAGTCTCTTCTACTGGGTATTATGGTGTCTAGGCTAGGTTTCAGAGAGATCTTTAAGATTATATATTCTAGTCGTAGTAGGTTTAGAACTACAAGGAGAAGTGTTGAAGATGCTCTCAGACTTGCGCGTCTAGCTAAAGAGCTCTCAGAAGCTTATTTTGAGGTGGTTGAGTGGGAGGGGGAGAAGAGAGTATTGAAGTTAAAGAAGTAGTATTTGATATGCTTAGTGTTTTTGAGAAAAGTATTCTTCCACGTCTACTCTCAATTAGCGAGGAGACTAAGAGGTATTTAGTGTTTACAGCGTGGCTTAATACTCTACTAGAGGAGAAGAGACTTGGTAGAATTATTATTACTGGAGGTTTTGCAGTAGAGGTATACACGGGTAGAGTTTATAGGACAATGGATGTTGATGTTATTGTAGAGGGTTCTAGTAGAGTAGTTGAGTTGTTCTTAGAGAAATTTTCTGAGAAAATTGGACGCGGCTATCTCCCCACATACGAGATCCTCTCATTGAAATCTATAGATATAGTGTCTACAGTCTATGCTAGGAGAAGAGGTCCTGTAAAGCTACTTGTAGAAGAGTTTTACGTTTACTTAGATCCCGTAGAGGACTTAATAGCTGTGTATCTTAGTGGCTGGAAGTTCTGGGGTTCAACAGAGGATCGAGACAAAGCAATCTGGCTACTCTATACATGGCGTGATAAAATAGACTGGAAATATCTCGAAGAAATATGTAAAGAGCAGAGTGTAATAGACAAGCTCGAAGAACTTAAACAACTAATATCAGTCTAAATCACTACTCTTACTACATTGGCAGACTAGGAGTAAGAAGAATACTAAAAGACTTTTATCTTGAAGTGAAGCATATTGTTACAT
>CAZMCE010000044.1:0-10261 GCA_964564855.1 uncultured Thermosphaera sp.
AGTTACTATTGCTAATAGAGGTGAGAGTTGAGGGGTAGGTGTGTGGTCACGAGTTTAAAGGGTCGTCATGTTCTCACGTTAACAGAGTTTTCTAGAGAGGAGTTATTGTTTGTTATTGACACGGCTTTTAATTTTAAGCAGAGATATTTCGCAGGTGAGAGAGTAATACCAATTCTAGTTGGAAGGCACTTAGCAATGATTTTTGAGAAACCTAGTACTAGGACTAGGGTTAGTTTTGAGACTGCTATGAGAGAGCTCGGCGGTAACGCGTTATATTTGAGTTCTAGTGAGCTACAATTAGCTAGGGGTGAGACTATAGAAGATACTGCTCGTGTACTCTCGAGATATGTTGATGGAATAATGGCGAGGGTTTATGAGCACTGGAAACTAGAGAAATTGGCGCAGTATAGTAGAGTTCCAGTAATAAATGGACTTAGTGATCTACACCACCCATGTCAGGCCTTGAGCGACGTCTTCACGATCATGGAGAAGAAAGGTAGAGATATTACTAAGTTGAAGATAGTGTTTATTGGTGATGGTGGAGATAACGTCTTACACAGCTTAATGCTTGCAGTTGGAGTACTTGGAGGCAAGATCACAATAGCCTCTCCAAAGGGCTATGAACCACACCCAAGCGTAGTTAAGTTATTCGAAGAATATGCTATTCCAAATGGCGGTGTTTTCGAAATTGAGAGAGATCCCTATAAGGCTGTAGAGGGAGCAGACGTAGTGTATACGGATGTCTGGGTTAGTATGGGTCAAGAGAGGGAGCGTGAGAAGAGAATAAGAGACCTTGAGCCTTATAGAGTCACAGTAGAGTTAATGAAGAGTGCTAAGTCAGATGCCATATTTATGCATTGTCTGCCAGCTAAGAGAGGTGAAGAGGTAATGGACGAGGTTATTGATGGTAAGTGGAGTGTCGTATGGGATCAGGCTGAAAACAGGAAACATACGCAAAAAGCACTATTAGCTCTAGTAATACCGTGAGTACTAGGGTACTTAGTAGTGTTCATAGTGATTAAATAGTCTTGTAAGCTAAATATAGTTTAAATACTAGTGCTCTAGCTGTATTAGTTGGTGTCTTAGTGTGAATATTAGAGAGCTAAGTAGGAGAATTAGTGCTGTATTTGAACACGTCTACGAGTCTCAGAGAGCTCAGAGAGTACTAGTAATAGTGTTATTAGCTGTTTCAGTAGCTCTTGCATTGATGATACGTACTGCTCCGTTTAGTCTAAATAGATTTGAGTTTTTTGAGTTTGATAGTTATATTGAGTATTGGCAAGCTAGATATGTTTATGAGAAGGGCTTGTTCTCGTGGTATACTCTAACTAGGAGTAACCCTGATACTCACATATTCTGGTATCCGTGGGGCAGGGACTTTATATATACCAGTTATCCTTTCTTACCACTCTGGATAGCTACTACCTATAGAATTGTGGAGTTCACAGGTCTTAGTCTAAGAGAGTGGGCAGCTGTACAGCCTGTTCTCTTCGCCTCTGTAGCTGTAATTATAGCGTATTTCGCAGCTAAGGAGGTTTCAGGTAGCAGGATCGTGGGTGTTATTTCATCGCTATTAATGGCTATTCTACCATCGGCTGTTGAGAGATCTGTTATTGGATATGTGGAGAAAGAGGGTGTTGCAGCTGTATTTGTTCTACTGTTTGTGTATTTTTACGCTAAAATGCTTAAAGGACTTGTTACTAGTACTCCACGTGGTAGACTAGTGCTCTACACAGTTCTAGCAGCGCTATTCTTAGCGCTCGTAGGCTGGCTTTGGGGGGGATATGTCTTTATACTCGGCACTGTAGTCGCTTTTATACTACTCTCACCAATAATAGTTAAGTCTTACTTAAATAAGAATTTCGTGTTTTACAATATACTACTAGTAGTCCTCGCCCAGGTATTTGTAATACCATCACCTGCAAATGCCGGTAACTTAGGCATATATCCATTTAATCCACGTGGGCTAGGATGGGTTTTCACAGGTGCATCACTACTAGTTCTACTATACTATTACCTGGGAGTTGAATATAAGAAGTTAAAGTTTAAAAAACCTCTCTTAACGAGTAGCAGGTATATACTGCTATTACTAGTTCTATTAGTTACTGGGGCTGTACTTATAGTTCAAGGAATACTACCAATTGGTGGCAGATTAGCTTGGGCTCTAGGTCTCAGATTTATACCTGTACAGCCACTTGTTGAGAGTATTGCTGAACACCAATCGCCACTTTCAAGTACAGCTACACTTATACGCATGTTGCATTCTTGGGGTGTTTTCATAACCCCCTTGGTTTTTGCCTCACCACTATTTATGAGCGTACTAGGGATCTTTTACTTACTATATAAGAGTACTCCTGAAAAAGTATATGTAGCACTAGCATTTGCAGTTGCATTTTACTCCTATTTAAACGCGGTATATATGATTGGGGCGGCAGCGTATTTCGGTGTCTTAGTATCAAGTTGTTTTATAGGATTACTAATATCTAAACTCACACCTCAAATAGTGAGTTACACAGTGAAAACCCGTAGAAAAAGAGCTCGTAGAGAAGTTAGGAGAGTGGTAAAGACAGGGCTCTATACTAGGATCCTAATACTACTCTTACTAATAGCTATATTTGCTAATACCGGCTATACAGCTTATACTGAGTACTCATTAAACTCAAAAATACTCTACACATTTAAAGCTGGAGTTAGTGGAATTAATGCAGCTACAGACTCCTGGTATAAGGCTATTGAGGCAATTAAGTCTACTCCTCCGGGTTCACTAGTTATTTCTTGGTGGGATTATGGTTATGGTATAAGTGTACTTGGCGAGAGGGCTTCAGCTGCAGATGGTTCAACTATAAATAATACTCAAATAGGCATTATAGGATTAATACTACTCTCTAATACAACAGAGCAAGCCGCTAAGTTAGCTAAGCTACTAGGTGCGAAGAGTAACACCACGTTTCTCATGGTTATTGAGGGGCTATTTATATCTGATCTCGGCAATGAGACAGTAATATGGCCTATTACGGGTGGAGGGGCTATTCCAGGTATTGTCGACTGGCCTAAGAGTATCTGGATGATTAGAATAGGGAATTCCGTCGTCGAGGAGTTAAATAATAAAGGTGTAAATGTGAGTTATATTGAAACTGAGAAGTTCCTCTACTTATATAACATTGCTGGTGGAGTATTAGCCCCGCAATTCAGTAATCCTATTAATACTCCTCTAATATACAGAATTATAGTTGACGCTACACTCTACTGGGCTAGTAGCGCGAATAAAACAGCACGCTTCTGCTGGTTTACTGGAACTACACAGCCACTAGACTACACTACTAGGCAGCGAATACAAGACACCTTGAGATTAAACATCACTACAATGATTAACCCAGGGGATATTAGCTGTACTGCTGAGAGACCACTACTTGGAGACACATATCTAGAACCTTACGCTGTCATAATAGAGCCCTTT
The DNA here is from genome assembly GCA_964564855.1 of uncultured Thermosphaera sp. Classification (GTDB taxonomy): domain Archaea; phylum Thermoproteota; class Thermoprotei_A; order Sulfolobales; family Desulfurococcaceae; genus UBA285. Next base: position 3,458 of record CAZMCE010000044.1, read on the forward strand.
AAAAACCCAGAAACAGGAGAATATCTTCAAGCAAACTATATGAACTATTCTGGGACAATTTATAGTGTAATAGTAATATACAGGTTTACTACAATTCCAGGAGAATAGTACACTATATAGCACTATTTCTCTCTCAGTGCCTTTTTCTTTAAAAGACATAGTGGTGGATAATACTAGGGGTGTGTTTTAGTGTTTAAACGCAATGACCCTTTGAGAAAAGCTTTTGAAACACTCTACACTGTGAGGTTATTTAGAGATCGTGTTAGCAGGCTCTGTAACAGGCTTGATGAGAGGAAAAATGAGCTTAGAGCTAGAATGCTATTATTAGAATCTAGAGGTGAGAGCTATTTAGCTAAGAGATATGCTGAGGAGACTGTAAAGCTTGAGGGTTTATTGAAAAACCTCGCAACTATACAGCTTGTTCTCGATAAAGTAGATATTGCATTACAACACGCTATAGTAATGAGAGAGTTTAATACTCTAGTTTTAGAATTAAAGCCTCTTATCGAGGATCTCTCAAAACTACCAATAATAAAGAGTGTGCCTGAAATGAGCTTATTACTAGCAGATCTAGAGGAGTCTGTGAGAGAGCTCGCTGAGCTCCAGACATCACCAACTAGCATAACTTACAGTATACCAACTACGAGTGAAGTCAAAGCAGTACTTGAAGAAGCTCGTGAAGCTTTAAAGAAGAGGTTAGAACCCACAACATGATGTCTTATAATTGTATTGTATATTTACGCTCCTCTTTAATAGTTGCGAATTTAATATTCATGTTCTTGAGTGTTTCTACTAATTCTTGTGGTATTCTCTTATAGAGCTCGCCTGGAACTAGTATAATGTGATCTTTGTAGTTTTTATTTAGTAGTGATGATCCTAGAGAGTAGGCTAATTGCCTGTACTGTGTTGAGAGAGGTGCTGCCGGATCTATAACCCATATTCCAGAAATCTCTTCCTCACTCTTCTCAGCGATAATGTCTGGTTCTAGTGGCTTAGTTGTCTTATTAATTGTTACATCATAACCTAGATTTTCAAGTACTCCTAATACTTCTTCAACTAGCTGTTTTCTACTAATAGTGAGGAGTCTTTGAGCACCAATATATTTCTCGAGGTCGCCGTGTTCTTCTGGATTATACAGCGTGTACTTGCCTCTTTCAACCCTATAAAGGAAGAGCTTCTCAGGATCCCTGTATCTCTCTCTGCTACCACTATTAACAGTAACAAGGTCTATTTCAAAATCTAAGCTCATTTCAGATCTAGAGGGGTCTCTCTTCAAGACCTCAGCTACGAGTTCTTTACGTGTAAAATTAGTCTTACCACTCCTGTAGAGGGCTTCAGCAGCTTCCTTTAATAACTGCCAGTTAGGTTTCTTTCCCAGCTCTTCACTCAAACTCACACCTCTAACACCTTTTCCTAGGAAGAATCATACTTAACCTGGATTTATACACGTGGAAAACTATTTCTCGAGTAGCTTAATTACTTTATCAGCAAACTCTCTAATAATTCTTGAAGTCTCGCTTTCTCTTTCTACTAGCAAGTATGGAGTACCAGTATCTAGGGCCTTATTTACTCCTGGTTCTAGTGGTATTTTAGCTAGTAGTGTAGTTCCATATTTAGATGCAAGTAGCTCACCACTAAGCTTCCCCATAATACTCGTCTCTCTGCCGCAGTGTGGACACTTAAAGTAACTCATATTCTCGACAACTCCGAGTAGTCTTATTCTCATTGAGGCAACAAAGTTCATGGCTTTAGCAACTATTACCTCGCTTAGAATATTAGGTGCTGTTACAACTACTGCGCATGTCTCAGGAGGCATTAACTGAGCAATAGTTATAACTACGTCTCCAGTACCTGGAGGCATGTCAACTACTAAGTAGTCTCCACTACCCCACTTAACTCGTGCAGCAAGTTCTAATATAGCTCTAGATGCTAGTGGACCACGCCACACAACAGGAGTTTCAGGAGTATCTAGCATTAAGTTAATAGCTACAACTCTCAATCCATAAGGGCCCTCAACAGGAAGTATCTCACCCTCCTCATCAATATAGTGTCTAGTGCCCTGTAATCCCAGTATTAGTGGTGTTGATGAGCCATACACGTCTGCGTCAAATAATGCTACACTCTTACCTCTCTCAGCTAGTGCTATTGCTAGCATTGAAGCTATAAAAGACTTACCAACACCGCCTTTACCACTAATAATTAAGATCCTGTTCTTAAAGTCGCTGAATTTCCTCCTAGCTCTCTCTTGAAAAAGTGAAGAGATATCAAATCCCTGTTGCTTAGAGCTCATAATTGAGCACCAATGTTACTCTACATTAGCACGTGGTGTAAATATTTAAACTTAGATTATAATCTATAATCCCTTGAGAGACAGGTTATTGTGAGCTTCAAGGCTTATGTAATTAGGGGTTTAGTTTGAGGTGTAGTATTGCACCAGCTAAAATAATTCTCTTCGGCGAGCACTTTGTAGTTAAAGGTAAGCCTGGTCTCGGAGTTGCGATCAGTAGATACGCTAAGGTGTGTGTTAAAGGGGGCTCTAATAGGATTTATTCAACTCAATTAGGAGTGTTAGAAAAAGGCTCTAAGAATAGAGCTCTCTTTGACGAGGCAATTGAACACATAGAAGAATTTGCAGGAAAAAATGTCTGCTTAGATATTTATGTGGATTCTCCTATACCAATAGCGTCTGGGCTAGGCTCTTCAGCCGCTGTAGCAGTAGCTCTAGTGCACGCTACACTAGGATTACTTGACGTAGAGTTTACGAAAGAAGATGTTAGAAAAATAGCTCACGAAGCCGAGAAAGCTGTACACTATAAGCCTAGTGGTGTAGATACTACTCTAGCTACTTATGGAGGTCTCCTCTACTATAGACGTGGAGAATTTAGATTACTAGATGATCTTCAATTACCTACAGATCTCAGCTTAATTGTCGTTAATACCGGCATTAAGAGAAGCACAGGTGTAATTGTAAGAGATGTGTTAGGAAGATATGAGAGGATCAAGAGAGTAGCAAGGCATATATACGAGGCTGGAAGAGAAATTGTGAGAACAGCTCTAAGAGCTATTAAACGTGGAGATAAAAAACTCCTTGGAGAACTCATGTTAGTAAATCAAGGACTATTATGGTCGATGGGCGCGTCAAGTAGACAATGCGATGAGCTAGTATACAAGCTACTAGACCTCGGCGCTTTAGGAGCAAAAATTACTGGTGCAGGTAGAGGCGGAGTTGTTATAGGACTCGCTTCTAAAGGCATGGCAAAGTTCATAGTTAATGAATTAATTAAAAGCGGCTTCGAAGCTTTCATAGCTGAGCCAGAATATAATGGTGTAAGACACGTTAACCCCGATCAAACCCTCCTCTACAGTTAAGAAAGATATTTAATTAAAACCACACACCTGTACTATAAATCTTTATATAGGAATTTAATTTTATGTTAACACTATGAGCAGGGTATGATGAGATTAGCGGTCTTAGAGCAGTGATAGTACTCCCATGGACTGATCCCCTGGAATTTTCTTAGTACATGTTACTCGCCTATGACTCTATCTAATTCTACTAAAATCATCATCCTATCCTAATCTCCTAGACATAATACTACGATCACTAAGATTCTCAGGAAGATAGGCCACAGCCTCCTCTGCTTTAGAGGTGAGTTTTTATAAATTATCCAGTATAAGCTAGTAGAGAGATCTGAGTAGCTAAGTAGAGAGTAATAAACACCTAGATGAATCTCTTCCTTGACATGACAAGGTGGAATGTTTAAAACAGTGATCTACTATTATAGCGAGGCAAAGGTGATACTATATGAGTGGTAAAGAATGCTATAAATTCTACGGTGAATGCTTGTATCGTGAAGATCTTGGTAACGTCGCGTTAGTATTGACAATAACATTAGTGTCTTACCTCTCAGCTCTACTAATTGCTAGTTTGATGTACGTAGATTGGTCAAGTATTTTTATATTGCTAGGCATTATGGGGGCTGTAATTAGATATATTATTTCAGCTCTAATGGTTAGAGCTGAGAGAATAGTAATTTAGGTGTAAGAGTTGATAAGTTCTGTTTCTCTATTGTTCATAATAAATTCTCTAATATTCGTTGTTCCTCTAACAGCTCTGCTTACTTGATGTATACTATAACTCATAGGTGTTCTTTGATGAATTTTGGAGAGAGAACTCCGGCTATATATGGTTGGGGCTCATATATCCCTATTTATAGAATTAAACTTGACGATATAGCTAAGGCTTGGGGAGAGGATCCCGTAGTAGTTAAGAGAGGGTTAGAAGTCGAAGAGATCTCTGTGAAGGGTCCTGATGAAGATCAAGTGACTATTGCTGTGAATGCTGCTTGGAATGCGTTGAAGAGAGCTCCCGAGGTCAGCCCTAAGGATATTGGTGCTATATATGTTGGTTCTGAGTCTAAGCCTTACGCTGTAAAACCAACAGCAACTATAGTTGCTGCTGCTATAGGTGTACTAATAACTATTAGAGCTGCTGATTATGAATTTGCATGTAAAGCTGGAACAGAGGCTCTTATATCTGTTATGGCTCAAGTAGCGAGTGGAATGATTAAGTATGGTTTAGCTATAGGTGCTGATACTTCTCAGTCGTGGCCAGGTGATGTGTTAGAGTATACAGCAAGTGCTGGAGGATCGGCTTTTATAATTGGACCTAAGTCTAGTGATAGTGTTGCCTATTTTGAAGCTCAATACTCTGTTGCTACAGATACCCCTGACTTCTGGAGGAGAGATGAAATTAAATATCCTAGACACATGGGTAGATTTACAGGTGAACCAGCTTATTTTAAACACATTATATCAGCTGCTAAAGAGCTAATGGAGAGAGAGGGTCTTAAACCAAGTGACTTTGATTACTTTATACCTCACCAGCCAAATGGAACATTTCCTGTTAGAGTTGCTCTAAGATTGGGCTTCAAGATTGAGCAAGTCAAACCAGGGCTTTTATCACCGCTAGTTGGGAATTTCTACTCAGGCTCTTCATTGACTGGTCTCTCGAGAGTATTAGATATAGCTAAACCTAGTCAGAGAATACTGTTAGTTTCATATGGATCAGGGGCGGGTGCAGACGCCTTTAGCATAGTAACTCAAGAGGCTATAGAGAGAAAGAAGGGGTTAGCCCCTACAGTAGACTACTATATTAGCAGGAAAAAGTACGTTGATTATGCAACGTATCTAAGATTTTGGAATAAGATCTATGGGATGTGAGTATGAGGGGGGAAGTAGCTGTAATAGGAGTAGGCATGACTAAATTCGGTGAGCACTGGGATAAGCAATTAAGGGATCTATTTGTTGAAGCTGCATTAGAGGCTATTGAAGATGCACAAATAGATCTAAAGGATATTAAGGCCATGTTTATTGGCAATATGGGTTCAGGTCTGTGGATTGAACAAGAGCACTTAGGTCCACTATTAGCTGACTACTTAGGGATCCCGGGAATTCCGTCATTAAAAATAGAGTCGGCGTGTGCATCTTCTGGAATGGCGTTCAGGCTTGGAGTAATATCAGTAGCAGCGGGTCTCTATGACATTGTACTAGTGGGTGGCGTTGAGAAAACGAGCGATGTTACAATAGGCGAGTCTACACATCACTTAGCATCAGTAGCTGATAGAGAGTGGGAGGCTCTTTATGGATCAACTCTTCCAGCTCTCTTTGCATTAATAGCTAAGAGACATATGAAGCAGTATGGAACTACGAGAGAGCAATTAGCTAAAGTAGCTGTTAAGAATCATAAACATGGGTATTATAATCCAAAAGCACAGTTTCAAAAACCAATATCTATAGAAGAAGTTCTCAACTCACCTTTAGTAGCAGATCCGCTGAGACTTCTTGACTGCTCGCCGATTAGTGATGGTGCTGCAGTTGTTATTATAGCTAGGTCTGATATAGCTAAGAAATTTACAGATACACCAATATATGTACTTGGTAGTGGTGTAGCAACTGATACTATAGCTCTTCATGATAGAGATGATATAACAACTCTTAAGTCTGTTGTTTTAGCTGCTAGAGAAGCTTATAAAATGGCTAAAATAGAGCCTAAAGATATTAATGTTGCTGAAGTTCATGACTGTTTCACCATAGCAGAGATCCTGGCATATGAAGACTTAGGTTTTGCTAAGAAAGGTGAGGGCGGTAAGTTAATTGATGAAGGAATAACCGAGTTAGGCGGTAAGATCCCTGTAAACACGAGCGGCGGCTTAAAAGCTAGGGGGCATCCAGTTGGTGCAACAGGAATTGCTCAAATAGTAGAGATAGTGTTACAACTCCGCAATGAGGCTGGTAAGAGACAAGTGTCAAATGCAGAAATAGGTCTTACACAAAATATGGGGGGTTCTGGGGCATCTTGCACTGTTCACGTTTTTGGGAGGAAGAGGTGATATGTGTGAGTATTATGTCTGTGCCTAAAGCACCAAGAATATGGCAACTAGCTGAGAGGAGATATAGATTAATAGGAACTCAGTGCTTAAAATGTGGAAGAGTATTTATCAGTCCGAGAAAGATATGTCCTCAGTGTGGTAGTAGGGAACTTAAAGATATAGAGTTGCCTAAGAGAGGTAAAATATACTCTTACACAGTCGTTAGAAGCCCTCCAATAGAGAGAGAAAAGTACGGTCCTTACATCATAGCCATTATAGAACTTGAAAATGGATGTAAATTAACAGCTGAAATTGTTGATTGCTCACTAGAAGAAATAGATATAGGTACAGAAGTTGAAGCAGTTTTCAGGAGAATTGGAGAGGAAGATAAATCAGGTGTTATATACTATGGTTGTAAGTTTAGACCAGTTAA
>CAZMCE010000045.1:0-3464 GCA_964564855.1 uncultured Thermosphaera sp.
ACGACTATACGAGTATTAAACCCCCTAGATAATATCTCAGCCACCCTTGAGCCAATATTACCTAAACCCACAATACCCACTACGAGACTACTAAGCTCTCTACCCATAAACTTAGCCCTTATATCTGGATCTTCATGCCACTTACCCTCTTTAACAGCGTTAAAAGATTGTGGTATTTGCCTAAGAGCACTTAGCATTAAAGCTACTGTGTGCTCTGCTACAGCCTCACGCTCTACTGGGGGAGGTACTCTAACAACTATAACACCGTGCTCTTCGGCAGCTTCAATATCAACATTATCACAGCTTATACCACGCCTTGCTATCATGACAACGTCTTCTTGGTGTTCAAAGAACTCTCTATCATAGTAGTGTACAGGTACAACACCCATGACAATAAAATGATAGCCCCTTAGAAGATCAGCTAAAGCCCTACCCCTACAGCCCTTTGGTACTAAGACTCTCTCGACTTCACCAATTTTTCTAAGCCTATCAAGAGCATCCGTATACATACCAAAAAAAGGTGCATTAACAATCGCTATTTTAATCAACCACGGACACCTTCACAGACAAAGAATAGGAATTACTGGTTTAAAACTATGAAAAACTCTCAGTAACTACGAACTCTTAAATTGAATCATAAAGATCCGTCTCAGTGGGAGTGCTTTGTATGCTAACAGCGCTTGCGCTCTCTTCGTTTTTATTTTTAACTATTTTAAACCCCAGAAGATCTTTAGAGTTAAGAGTACAAAAATATATAACTCTACTACTTGTAGATGTCTCTCAGGTGTTGCGCACTTGGAGGCTTCTCACAAGAAGAAAATAGTTATTTCAGAGCCACATCCACTAATTGACATGGAAATAGAGATGCTTAGAAACTACGGAGACGTCATATTACTTAATACGACTAGAGAAGAAGTCTTAATAGAGGCTACACAAGAAGCAGATCTCCTAATTGTAGACTTTGCTAGAGTAACTAAGAGTATTATTGAAAATGCACGTAAATTAAAGGGGATAATTAGACACGGTATTGGAGTTGAAAACATAGACTTAGAGACTGCTACGAAGAGAGGTGTAGTTGTAGCTAATATTCCTGATTACTCTACAAAAACTGTAGCAGATCATACGTGGGCACTCATACTCGCACTTACAAGGAGAATAGTGCTCGCAGACAAGTATGTTAGAAATAGATTATACGTAAATAGGTGGGAAAACCCCCCTGAGTACTTAAAGGGTTTAGAGCTTGAGGGTAAAGTACTAGGAATAATTGGATTTGGTAGAATAGGTAGAGAAGTGGCAAAAAGGGCTAAAGGGTTTGGTTTAAGAGTATTAGCATATAGTCGTCACATAGTAGAAGAAGTAGCCAGAGAAGTAGGAGCTGAACCTGCTAGTTTAGAAACAATTCTCAGAGAATCTGATATAATCACGCTCCACGTCCCTCTAACTAAAGAGACATATCACTTAATCAATGAAGAGAGAATAAAACTAATGCGTAAGAGACCATATATTATAAACACGTCAAGAGGCGCTGTAATAGATGAAAAAGCACTATATAGAGCTTTAAAAGAGGGTTTAATTGCAGGTGCAGCACTAGATGTGTTTGAAATAGAGCCGCCACCCGAAGATAACCCACTATTTGAATTAGATAATGTTATACTCACACCACATATTGCGTGGTATAGTGAAGAGGCACTGAGAAGACTTGTAACAACAACCGTTGAAGAAGCTGCGAGAATACTAAGCGGAGAACTACCTAAAAACTTAATTAACAGAGATGTAATCCAAGTCTTAAAGAAGAAATAGTACTCTTAAAGTCTACATAGACACGTAGATTCTTAGATACATACATTAAAGTGTGAAAAATAAGTTAAACCCAAGATTTTTCCGGGGCTTAAAAGCACTGTAAGTTTTTGAGAGCTAAACGAAGCTAATAACAAGTCTCCACTTTTTTCACATTATTAATAGAGAGCTAGAGTCACGTTATAGAGATCACATCTCACCGATTTAGAGAAGAACATGGAGAAAAGCTATTATTGATAAAACTAGTTTTCTCGTAAATTTGAGTAAATTATAGCTCACTTAAAGATTTTAAGTACTTCCTCAAATATCTCTAATCCTTTGTCGAGGTGTTCTTTAGTTATTACTAGTGGCGACATAAATCTAAAGGTTTCACCATAATGTCCACATGTGTGGAATAATAATCCTCTAGAAAATAGCTCTTTTTTAATCGCATCGGCTTTAGATGGATCTGGCTCTTTACTCTTCTTATCTTTAACGATCTCTATGCCTACCATGAAGCCTATTCCTCTCACATCTCCAATAAACTCATATTTCTCTTGTAATTCTTTGAATCTCTTTAACGCGTATTCTCCGAGTGAACGTGTTCTCTCGAGTAGATTTCTACTCTCAATGTACTCGATAACTCCTACTGTTGCTGCAAGACCTAGTGGATTTGCTCTATATGTCCCTAGGTGGAACATCTCTGGTAATTTCTCGTCGAGGTCTTTTCTAAAAGCTACAAACGATATTGGTATACCGTTTCCAATAGCTTTTGATATACACATTATATCTGGTGTAACTCCAAAGTGTTCTATTGACCACCACTTTCCAGTTCTTCCAACACCTGCCTGAACTTCATCATCTATTAAGAGAACTCCATATTTATCCGCGATTTCTCTAAGTCCCTTTATGAACTCCCTTGGAGGGACAATGTAACCTCCTTCTCCCTGTATAGGTTCAAATATTATTCCAGCAACGTCGCCAGCGCCACTATATGGATCTTTGATCATATTTTCAATAAATTCTAAACAACGATATGCGCATTCAACTTCATCTTTAACATTAAAGGGGCATCTGTATGGATATGGATATGGTGCCCGCACAACATTGACTAGAGGTACTCCCTTATGTTTTAACAGAGTTTTCTTTGCTGTAAGTGCTACAGCGCCTAAATGAACACCGTGATATGCTCCACTAAAGGCTATTATAATATTCTTCCCGGTAACCCATCTAGCTATAGATACAGCCGCTTCACATGCATCTGCGCCAGTAACTGTAGTGAGGATTTTTGCGTTTCCTCGAAGACCTTGTGGAAGTATACTATGGATCTTTTCAAGGGCTTTTATTCTGAACTCTGTGGGAACTTCAGATATCCAGTGCCAATAGCGATCTAATTGCTCTCTTACATATTTAGCTACATAAGGGTTATTGTGACCAACACTAAGAACAGCTATGCCGGCAACCCAGTCAATGTAGTAGTTTCCATCAACATCTTTAATAGTAGCTCCTCTAGCAGATTCTATTGCGAATTTAAACACCTTGGGGTATACTAGGGTTCTTGTTTCAAGCTCAGCTTGTTTTTCGAGAATTTCAAGAGACTTAGGCCCTGGAGGTTTGACAACTATTTTAGGAGCTTCTGGATAACTAAGTTCTCTAAACTCCTCTTCAAAAGACATAGAGGGTCTCCT
>CAZMCE010000045.1:3564-9980 GCA_964564855.1 uncultured Thermosphaera sp.
TTAGTAAAAAATACGCTATTATTGGTTTTCCTTGGGATATGGGGGCTTCACTAGGTAGACCTGGCGCGAGATATGCTCCAAAGGCTATAAGGGAGTCACTAAGGTGGATCTTGAATCGTTTAAGGGATAACAAGGTTTTTGACGTGGAATCAAATAGAGTTGTAGATCTCTCGCATGTAGTAATTAAGGATGTCGGAGATGTTGAGATTTTTGCACATGACACTCTTAAAACATTTGACGCGGCCTATATGTTAATTAAGAACTTAATTGCTGAAGGGTTTAATCCGGTAATTATTGGTGGAGACCACTCAATTTCTTATCCCTGCATAAGAGCTCTACATGATAGTGTTGAGGGAACAGTAGGTATAATACAGTTTGATGCACATCTTGACTTAGTTGACGAATCCCCTTACCAGGGAAGATTTTCACATAGTAGTGAAATTAGACGAGCACTAGAACTAGAGAGAGTAAAGAAAGTAATACAAATAGGTGTAAGGGGTTACAATTACCCATTTCACTATGATGATGTTAAGAAATTTAATATAAGGCAGTTTAATCCATATGATATTCGAAAACTAGGTATCTCTGTAGTATTTGAGAAAATTCTAGAAGAGCTTAGTGAAGTAGACTACACATATACTACCCTGGACATAGATGTACTAGATCCAAGCTTTGCACCTGGCTGTGGCGCTAATGAGCCTGGCGGTCTTACAATATGGGATTTGATAGAAATTCTTAAAAAACTCGCTCCCTATACTCACGCCTTTGACATAGTTGAAGTTAACCCCTTATTTGATACAAGCGGTATAACTAGCTCTATTGCTGCAAAACTACTATTTGACTATATAATATACCATTCTAACCCAACATAGCTTTTTAAAGTTTTAGTCTCATAACCGCCATATTTGTTATTAAAATTTAACCTGTTATTGAGAGCTGTTTTGACGTTGTAATAAGAGATTGATTTTATAGTTATTACTACTATGAATACAATGCCTAGTATTATATCACTCCAACCATATAGTACTCCATAGGAGTATATATAGATGAGTGAGATCACTCCCACTATGAAGTTTGCAATTATTAAGGCCCAAGAAGCCTTAAATGCTGCTTTTTCATGCCACTTCCTCGTTAACCTGATCCTTATACATGCAATACCTAATAAAACCGCACTAACATTCCAGGTACCTGTACTATTGCAATAGCTACTATATATAGAGGCGTGTATACTAGCATTAAGATATTTAGAGCATATATAAACACAATACTAGGCCATGGTACAAGGTGTTTATTTAGTTTCATGAAAATTCTAGGCAACACTCCTTCAAAAGCCATTTGATACATAGTTCTAGAGGCTACTATGAAACAGGCATTAATAGCACCTAGAACTCCTGTAGAAAGTGCTATAAATAGTAATGAATAGCCCACGTATCCTAGAACTCTCTTACCGGCTTCAAATAAGGGGTTTTGTAGCTCACTGAGCTCATCGCCCAGTACACCAACAGCAAAAATATTTACTAGTGCAATATACATCACGGCTATTAAACACGCTATAAGAGCTGCTTTAGGGACGTTTTTGTGAGGATCACTAACTTCTGGTGTTATAGACGCAAATGCCTCAGTAACATAAGTACTCCACGAAGCCACCATACTACTCGCGAAAAACGCTAATATAATACCTGTTGACGTGCTTGGATCTAATACACCCGGTCTCCAAAGAGGCGTGAAGTTACTTAAATCTATGTAAAATAACCCCACAATGCTAACAATAACTAGAGGTATCACTTTAAGCACAGACAGTATAGTTTGTACTAGGCCTGAAATCTTAATGTTAAATAGATTTAAGAATAAAAATACCGTTAATATAGTACCTGCAAATATTTGTCTCAATATCATTGATTCAAAGAGATAGTGTGCAAATATCTGTGCCGTTATAACAGGGCCTGTTGCCCATGTAATTATAAATGCCCATCCAGCAATACTTCCCCAGGGCTCTTTAAGAGCCATGCGAACAGGGTAATATATAGCCCCAGCTTTATCGGGCCATATTGTAGAGGTATAGGCTAGTACTAGTGCTGATATAAAACCACATATTAAGGTAAAAATCCACACTATAATTGTTCCAGGCCCTATAATATTGTACGTGTACGGTACAAGCCCAAAAAGTCCCGTGGACCCTAAAGTTCCTATAACTAATGTTGCAGGTACAGTCCAATTAACAGATCTCTTAAGAGAATTACTTTCTTCCACACTTACACCTTATCACTACATACTTCTTGAAATTCTTCCAGCAATAAAAAATCGTGAGAAGAAGTAGTGAGGGTAGGAAGTGTTTAAAAAGCTATTCACGGTAAAATGACTCTAATACTGATTTAGGTGGTGGTGGAGTTACAAGTGAGACTATAACCGTGACGAGTATAGCTATAATTGTTGCAAGTGAACCCTCCCATAAATACCATGGATTATTAGGCCATTCAGGCCATATAACAAATTGGAAGAGTAGCTGTGATATTGCTCCGGCTAGTACTCCTAAGGTAAATGCATATTTATTAACTCTCTTCCAGAACAACAAGAGAATTACTGGAATCCCCGCTATTGAGTAGAGAGGCCAGATCATAATAATAGCTATTCGCACTATTGGGAGAGCGGGAGCATACGCGGCTACCGCGGCGAGCAATATTATAACTATAGTCATACATCTCGCTAAAAGTTCTCTTCTCTTCTCAGGCCACTTTGCAACAGGCTTAACTACTGTTTCTAAGATATCTCTGTGAAACATAGCAGTACATGTTTGAAGTATAGAGTCAGCTGTAGAGACACCGGCTCCAAGTAGGCCTAAGAATAGCACTGTTGCTAGTGCAGGGCCAATTAGCTCTGAAAAGAATTTTGCAACATACTCCTCGGCAACTGCTACTGTAGGTGGTGTAGGCCAGTGTGCTGCTAATGCTATTGTCAAAATATATGGTATAATACCGTAAAATAGGCTCCATATTATTCCATAACTCAAAATACTAGTAGTAATAGTATCTCGGCGCTCTATAGCATAAATTCGAATCCAGATGTGGGGTATTAGAGCAGGCCACGGTGGTGCTAAGAGGAATATGACTGCTAAATAGTACTGGAGAGGTAGAGTTCTCTGAAATATAGGTAAGAGAAATGCCTCACTAACAGAAGGTGCAAGAGCTTCCCAGCGAGTTACTAATGAACCTATTAACACCGCCATTACTCCGATGAAAAACGCGCCGTTGAAAACATCGGCGTAAGCTACACCTCGTAAACCCCCAATAAACACGGCAATTGTTGCAATAACCATGTATACTACTAGGAATATATGATATGGAATCCCAGTTAGTGCACTAGCTGTTGCAGAGAGTGCTATGAACTGTATACCTAGATGGAATACTAGAGGCCAAAGTACTGATATAGCATATACTACCCGTGGAATATTTGAATCTGTTCTATGAGCTATAAGGTCACCTGGCGTAATGTATTTATGCATTTTAGCCAGCTTCCATAATTTAAAAGAGAGAAGACAATATATTGGTATAATAACAGTCCAGTACTCTATTGTATCATAGACTAGCCAGTCATACCCCCAAGTATAAAAGACCACTGTGAGTCCTACAAAGCCATATACGCTAGTATATGTTGCAATAAGTGTGAATATACCAGGGATTTTTCCAAGAGCCCCCTTAGCCACTAAGTATTCTGCTAAACCACGCCCTCCCCTCTTAAACGCTATAAATGACAGTATGAGATATATTGAGAAATAAATCCCCAATATTAATATTGGTAAAACACTAGGTTCTTGCATTACGAAGCCACCTTAAATTTTTTCTTAAACGCTAAGTAGCAAATTAAAGCGACAATAATATTTAAAACTGTAAAGATTACATGGTTAATAAGACTTTTCGGTACACCATTTATATAGCCTGTAGTTAGATATTCTAGGAATAAAAGAGAAATGAAACCAGCGATAAATATGTAAGCTATTAATATTTTATCTAAAGTTGTTAAGTGTAGTGAAATAGATTTCAACTCATCTTCTATTTCCCTAGAAGCCACTGAACTCACCTTTCCATATTTTATATGTTATGAGGGGTTTAAAAGTTTTAAAAAGGAAAAACTATACTTTAAGTACTACTCCATATCTTCTACAGGTCTCTTGCACCCATTTCTCTAAATCTCTCTCGATGTCTTTTGGTAACTCATATACTACAGGCTTCTTCAATATTTCTTCAACTTTCTCTCTTGCTAGTTTAATTATAGTAGGTCTATCTCTTGAAATAAACCTCGACTCATCCATTCTATCAAATATCTTTGTTAAGAAATATTCTCTTCTCACCCATTTTGCAGTATGTCTTTGACCTAGATAGCTTCCACCAGGCTTTACGCTAACTATAACGTCTACTGCTAGGGTCTCATCACTTATATCAAATCCTCTTGAAAGCCTATAAGCCAAGCCTACTATTTCGTCATCAATAACCAATTTCTCTAAACTTACCACACTTTCGAATTCAAGCATTCCTGGCCCTGCACAAATATTTATACCTTTAAGTGCTGCGACTAGTGCTCCCATTAAAGTCTCAGCACCAGCTTGCACATCAACTCTTCTAGAGTCAGAGAGGCCTATATAACCTTCTGTGGGTAAACCGAGGTATTTTGCTATTTCCACGTAGGCGGTGTAGAGGAGCATTGTTTCAGGTGTTGCTACATTAGCCGTCCCATATAGGGGCTCAAGGAGACATGGAGATCCACCATATACCACTGGTGCACCCTTGTTGACAAGCTGTGCTATAACAATACCAGACAGGGCTTCTGCGTGGTGCTGAACAAGTGAGCCAGCTATAGTAGCAGGACCTGTACCCCCGAATTGGGGCATTGGAAGTACTGTTACTGGTAATTTCTCCTTTGCTAAGTCAATAATGTTTTGAGCTATTAAGTGACTCCACTTAAGAGGTGGTGAGGGACAAGTTGGAAATATTTGCATAGGTTTTTTAGACACATCTCCAACAACTATTTTAAGCATACGAATAATATTTCTAACACCCTCCTCTGAAAAACCACTAGTTTCTAGCGGCTTGTTAGTATACTTTAATGTAACATATTCTCTTGCAACTTCTACTAACTCATTAGGCACATCTCTTGGCAGAAATGCAGGACATGTTAGTTTAATGTTATTTAAGGAGTTAACTAAGAGGATAACATTAACATTGTCCTTTGTCGTAGGTAATTTCTTCTCATCTTTAATTGGATCGTATAGGTATAGAGCTGCAGATCCTGGTCTAAAGTAACTTTCATCAACCCCTCCTCCGATCGTTGCATAGGGTTTACCATCTCTATCATATATTGTAATTTCTTTAGGTACACTCTTTAAACTCGATTCTACAAGATCTCGTGGGATTTTTACGATTTTCCCCTCTACGCTACATCCAGCATCTTTCATCATCTTAACTACTTCTTCGTGATCTACTAGGACTCCCACATTCTCTAGGACATAGAGTGCTTTTTCATGTATGAGCTTTATATCGTCAACACTTAGTAGAGAGAATTTCGGCCTAGGCATAGATCTCACCTACCTAGTAGCTCTTTAACTTTTTTAACAGCATCAAAACAATCACTACCCCACGCATCAGCACCTATTTCACGAGCCCATTCCTCAGTTGTTGGCGCTCCTCCGATGATTATTTTAACACGATCTCTTAAACCCCTCTTCTTTAACTCCTCAATAATCTTCTTCTGGTTAAGCATTGTAGTTGTCATCAATGCGCTCATACCAATAATATCAGGTTTGTATTTCTCAATAGCCTCAGCAAATTTATCAGCAGTAACGTCAACACCTAGATCTATCACCTCGTAACCAGAAATTTCAAGCATTAAAGCTACAAGGCTCTTACCAATATCGTGAATATCTCCCTCAACAGTACCAATAACTACTCTCCCCTTACCTCTCTCTACAACTTTTAAGTGAGGTTTAATTATCTCCACAGCTTTCTTGAATATATCAGCAGCTATAACAAGATCTGCAATAAAAGCCTCTCCTACCTCAAACATTTTACCAATTCTATCCATACCCTCTCTAAGCGCGTTTAAAATATCCCTAGGATCTATTCCTTTACTTAACAAATTTCTCACAGTCTCTAGTACTTTTTCTTCTTCAAGATTAGAAAGGGCTGTTGCTAAAACCTCGGCTTCGGGATTCATTGAATACCCCCGTTTGAGAGGATAAACTTATTGGTATTTAAGTTTTTCCTTGAGTATTTCAATTAGGTTTATTAACTAGTCCTAGTACTTAGTACTGCTTAGTGTGACTAATATGTTTAGGTTTACTACACCTCAAATAACCTATGAGATCTGTGGCGTGAAAGTTGGTGGTCAGCCTGGAGAAAACCCACCTGTTCTTGTAGGTACTATTT
>CAZMCE010000046.1:0-9657 GCA_964564855.1 uncultured Thermosphaera sp.
GTCTATATTACTACACCTTGAAACAATTAGAACTTAGTGGGTTAGCTGAGAGAGCGGGAATAACATATGTAGTTGGAATTGGATCAGCTCCTGGGCTTACAAATCTCATGGCAAAATATGCTGCAGATAAAATGGATAAAGTAGATGAAATACACATAAGAACTGCTAACCGCACATACTTGGGAGCTGAATTGTCTTATTGAACTCTCATTAACAGAAGGTTTCTTGGTCACAAATACAGCTAGAGAGGTTAAACTAAACTTTCTCTCCTAAATTCCCTCTTTGACTCTTCAAGAACTCTAGTAGTCCACTTAAAGACCATGTATGTCATAAGACCCATAGTCACTAAGGTTACTACTAAAACTAGAAACATTGTGGTTAGAAGTATTAAGTGGGGGCTTTCTAATCCAATAGTGATATTTACACTTCTAGTTATATTCTTAGGAGTTATATCTTCAAATACTGGTTGAGCTAAGAGTATAACTGGTAGTAGAGCTGCTACAATAGCTAGTATAAAACCTATGAAGATTAAAACAAGTCCTACGTGAAACAGACTCATCTCCTTCAAACAATCCACCCAGTAATTAGAGGAATTACTACTCTCCTACAAAAATTTACTCTACTGTTAACTACGCACAAAGACAACTAATTAATAGTTAGAATGTAGATCTACTACGTGTGAATAAGTCAACATAACTTCCTATAGTCTAATTTTAAACTCCATCTAGAGTTATTTTCTGTGGTGTATCTTGACGTGAAAGAGCCTATTGTAAATGTGGTTATTAGGAGTTTTTATGTATCAGGCACCGCGTCACTACTAGCATTTATTACTGCTATAGCTATATGTTACTACTTCTCCAAGAGATCTAGGAGGATTGTTGATATCGCGACTTCTATTTTTGAAGCCCTTGTCGGTGTTCCAACAACTATTATAGGTTTACTAGTCTACATGCTACTCTACCCTAAAAGTCCTCTAGGATTTTTAAGATTACTCTACACTCCATACGCTATTATAATTGGACAATTCCTCGTAGCACTTCCACTAGCTGTAGTATCTCTAATTAGATATTTTTACAGTGCAAGGGAGAGTATTAGAGAGATTATTTTATCACTAGGTTTACAGAGTAGTAGAGTAGAAATTGTGTTAGTGTTGAGAGAACTTACACCTATATTAGCATCTACATATCTCTTAGCGTTTTCTAGGTGTATTGGAGAACTAGGTGTAGCTATGATTGCGGGTGGTGCTATTGAGGGCTATACAAGTGTTTTAACAACAACTATTGCTATTCAAACATCTATGGGGAATTTTGAAGAAGCCCTATTACTAGGCTTAATACTAATATCTATAACTCTTTTCACGGGGATTCTAATTAAGCTACTTAGTAGACTGCTAGGTGAGCGTTTAACTTGAAAATACTTCTAGAGAATGTATGGCATAGTTATGATGGAGTTACCTATGCCTTGAGAAATATTAATGTAGATTTAACTGGGCCTGGAATATATGTAGTCACAGGTCCTAATGGTGCTGGTAAAACTACTCTCCTCAAAATAATCACACTACTACTTAAACCCACAGCAGGTAGAGTTCTAGTTGAGGGTGTAGATTACTGGAGTATTAGTAGTACTGAGAGAGCTCGTTTTAAAAACAGTACTGTATTTGTTCACGATAAACCTCTCCTCGTGAGGGGGAGTGTTGAGTATAATGTATCATTAGGCTTAAAGCTTAGGGGGTTGAATAGCACTGATATTGTTGACTACTATATTAAACGTTATGGTTTAAGTGATGTGAGAAATAAGAACGTGTATAAGCTTAGTACAGGACAACTCAAAGTAGTATCTATCGTGAGAGCTCTTATTTTAAAACCTAAACTACTAGCACTAGATGAGCCATTCACATTTCTCGATAATACACGTGTTAAATTGCTAATTGAAGATCTCGTAGACCTCACAGAGAGAGGGAGCTTAGTTATTATAGCATCACACTATATGTATAGAGATATTGTTGAGAAGTGTAAAGGTGTAGTAGAGCTCTTTATGGGTGAACTAGTATCTTCAAGAGAGAGGAGAGAAGTAGAATTACTCACCTCCAACTCTCACATTACTAATCCACAGTGATGGTGTAGCAGTATCACCTACTATTTTAACATCTCCACCAACTTCAACAATGTTTTTAGAGAGCCACTCATAGATATTACCACCTAACACAACACCTTTAACAGGTCTTGTAACAACACCATTCTCGACGAGTAACCCGTGTGTAACAGTAGCCTTTACATTTCCAGATGTATAATCACTAGCCCAGTAACCTATAATCTCGTAGACAACAATACCACGCCTTAAATTCCTCATAAACTCATCTAAACACCCACTACCAGGTTTAAGAGCGAGATTTGTGAATTTAGGTGTAGGTTGAGCTGCTGGACTATGCCTGAAACCATTACCAGTAGGTGTAGAAGCTGTTCTCTTAGCTGTGTAATAGCTGTGAAGAGTGCTTTTAAAAACCCCCTTCTCAACCACAGGTTTACTACTAGTAGCTACGCCTTCATCATCAAAAGGCCTAGTTCCAAGTGCACCTTCAATATAAGGGTCATCTATAATACTGATCTTATCACTGAAAACACTACTGCCCTCTCTACCTCTCAGCGGGCTTCTACCCTCAATAATCTCTAACGCTGAAAATGCTTGTGCTAAGCTATACATTAAGATCGCGCCGGTAACTAGTGGCTCTAACACGATATCATAAACCCCGGATTCCACCGGCCTAGAGCCTAAGAAAAGTAGTACTCTCTCACCTTCTTCTAGTAGCATTTTCTCTAATTCTCTCTCATTAAGAATGCTTTTAGAGTAAAATACACTCTTATCAGCTTGTAAACCACTCTTCTCAATACTAAGACTAAACCCTATGTGTAAATTACTGAGATCTACAGTTCTCTCAACACCTTGAGAGTTCATTACGGTAACTCTAGTTTTCTCGGCTTCAAGTCCGCCCTCAGTAATAATAGCTTTTTCAACACCCCTAGCTAGTGCTGGTTGCTTAAATTTCTCCATACTGTATTTTAAGAGCTCTATATACTCTTCTTCACTCATAGTGATGATTTTTTCATCAAAAGTCTTTACAGAGCGCGGTGTTCCAATTAGTGGCGGAAAGCCACTCCAATAGGGATCTTCTGGAGTTGACTTTACAGCTGAGAGTAGCTTGTCGAGAAATTCGTCTATATTAAATTTTACAGTATTAACGTAGACGCCACTAACTCGCCTACCGAGAGCTCCGCGTACACCAATATGTATGCTCTCTCTATATATAGCTTCACTAATTTTCTCGCCGAGAACCATGAAACTTCTCTTAGATCTCTCTACAACATAGACTTCTACTTCGCTAAGCCCTCTCTCTAATCCTCTTTTAATAATTTTCTCGTAGAGCTCGCTCACACTTAGCCACCTCCAATTATAAAACCTCTTACTCTCACATGTGGACCTCCATCTCCAACTCTAACTATCTGGCCACTCTTACCACACCCACCAAACACACTTGTCCTTACAACTAAGTCTTTAGCAACAGCATCAACATTCTTTAATGTCTCAAGTATTAGACCTGAAAGCATTACACTCTTAACTAGTTTTACAAGCTCACCGTTCTCTATAATGTAGCTTGGACCACTAGTAAATGTAAAAGCACCTGTAAGTGTGTTTACCTCGCCGCCACGAGCACCTCTACCTTTAACATAGAGACCCCTCTTCGTGTCTCTAATGAGCTCTTCAACGCTCCAGTCACGTGGTTCCATGTATGTGTTTGTCTGCCTAACTAGTAGTGGATACTCAAAACTCATAACTCTAGCATTACCAGTAGGCTCGCTACTAAGTGCTACCGCTGTTGATAAGCTATGTAAGTAGCCTGTGAGAACACCATTTCTTACCGTGTAAACTTTCCTCTTTGGTGTTCCCTCGTCATCGTAGGGTACAAAAGCACCACCTTCAATAACTCCATTATCAACTACTGTGACTAGTTCACTTGCAACTCTCTCACCTATTCTACCATATAGTACACTACCACCAGACATTACAAGATCACCCTCTGTAGCGTGGCCAAAAGCCTCGTGGAGTAAAAGCCCAACCATGTCATTGTCTAATATAATGTCATACTTACCGGGCTTAACGTGATGAGATTTAGCTGTTTCTACAACTAGCTTTGATCTCTCGAAAACCCATTCATCCCAGTTAATTGACTTAATGAATTCCCAGCCTGCCACAGCAGACTCCTGATCATAGAACGTCTCGTAAACACCCTCAACGTGAGCTGTGAGTGTTGAAGAAACACCTATCATTCTACTACCTACTTCTACATAGTCACCTATACTTGTAATATAAACTCTGTAGTCATGCTCATAGCCAAATCTAAGTATAACACTAGAAATTCCCTGAGTACTCCTAGCTACACTATACATGTCTCTAAGTAGCTGTATTTTCTCCGCATAATCTATATTCTCAGGCTCTACACTATACTGTGAAGAGATCTTAGCTTTAATAGTAGGACGCTTATAGAGTTCAGTGCGAAGCGAGAGAGACTTAGAAGCTTTAGCAACTTTGTAAGCTCTAATAACAGCTTCTCTAATAGACTCCCTAGTAACAGTATTAGTTGAGGAATACCCTGTAGAACCATCAACAACAACTCTAACACCAGCACCTAAACTAGTAGTCATGATGAGATCTCTTACAACACCATTATCAAATACAATAAGCTCATAGTAGCGCTTCTGAACTCTCACATCAATAAAATCAACTCCAAGCTCACAACTCAACTTAGATATAAACTCAGGCTCTATACTCACAAAAACACCCAACAACTAGTAAAGTCTAAGTTCTTAAATATACAGAGTATAAAAATTTAAAAGCTAGAGCAAATTACCTATATCTCTATAAATGGGAACCCTCAGACACTCCGTTAAACGGATTGGAATGAAGAGGGGAGCCGGCGGGGATCGAACACCCTCTTCAACCTAATATTTGCTCAAAACTACTTATGTTAACTTAGATCTCTGTTTACATGGTGAGTAGTAAATTCTAGATCTCACGTTTTAGTATATACTTCTACTCCTAGTTTTTTAGCAGTGTTAAGTCCTTTATCATCAATAAATGGGGTTATTAAGACTAGTCTTGGTTTAACACCCATGACCTTAGAGTATAAGTTGCCTATTCTCCATAACTCAAGCACATCACCACTTGACGTGCTTGCCTTGATCTCTACAAGCACGTGCACGTTGTCTTTAACAACTAGGTCTACCTCTACTTGTGATGGGAAGCCGTACACCTCTCCCTTATCATCATAGTACCTCCACCTCTCCACTCTACCCGCGCCGAGAACCTCCTCGATAACGCCTCTCATAGCCTCTCTAAAAGCGTTTTCAGACTCAATACCCCACCTAGCACCAAGAGCTGTAATTCTCCTCTCTATCCTCGCCTCAAAAATATCCATTCTCTTCTCAAAAAGATCTAATCTCTTCATAACACTCTCATAGAGCTTGTTAAAGTCCTCTCGGAGTTTATTAAAGTCCTCTCTAAGCTTAATATTCTCCTCTCTGAGACTCCTTAACTCAGTTTCAATAACCTCAAATCTCTTATAAGCCTCTTCCCACCTCCTATTATTCTCCTCCCATCTTTTGTTACTCTCCTCCCACAACTTCCAGTTTCTCTCCCACCACTTCGCATTCTCCTCCCACCTTTTCTCCTCGAGTTCAATATGCCTATTGAAATCTTCACGCAACTTCTTAAGCTCATTTAAAATAGCGTCTAATCCGAGAAGCCCTGCAATAGCTAGCCTGAACTCTTCATCTTCTCGAAGCAATTTAATCATTTTCTTCTTAAGCTCTAAGATCTCCAAGTCTATCACATGAAGAGTATTTGTGTTAAGAAGCTTATTAAAACTATTACTATACTCATCACTACTTTTCAGCATTAAAGTTACTGTTTAGGATTTAAGTAGCTCTTAATAACTCTAGTACTTAGACTTATAATATAGCCTATTAGTAGCACTATTGTGGATATTAATAATACCCACGCTGAGATCGGTAATTCTAGTATTACTTCTCTAAAGGCTTTTCGAGGTCCGAGTATTAATGCATAGTATGTTGCGAGACTAACTCCTATAGTTAGTGAGATAAGAGCAGATGTCTTTAAGATATTACTACTCTTACCAGCTACGTAAACTCCTAGTATTGTTAGCGGGGCTAGTGGTAGTAGTATAACTGAGGTTAATACTGAGAGGTCTACTATAAAGCCCATGCCCGACATAGCTGTGAGTGTAGCTACTACTACTAATACAGCATCTATAATTCTCGCTAAAGCTACACTCCTACTTCTACTCAGCGAGATCAGGCTACCAGACACGGCTAGTACTATACTATTAGCTGTTGAGATAGCTGCAGCTACAATAGAGATAGCTATGAGTGATCCTAGTAGTGGGTGCATAAGTCCAAGTATATATGGTGTTACAGAATCCCACGGCAAATTACCCGGTAATACTCCCCTAATAGCTAAACCTGCAGCTGTAAGTCCAATGAGGACAACTATTAGCGTGTACACAAAGCCGTAAATGTAGAATGCAGTTACAGCTTTTTTATAAGCCTTCTCGTCTCTCGGCGTATAGAGCCTCACAACTACTTGAGGATTTGTCACTGCGAAGAAAGCCCAGGGGAGGGTGTAAGCTAAGTATGTTGTAAAAGACCAGAACTCTGTTAGACCTAAGTAACCCCTCTCTGAGAGAGCTTCAAAGAGATCTGAGTACACTACTCCACTAGCTGATGTGAGATAGCTGAGTGTCCAGATTAGATATGATAATCCTCCAATTAGCATTAAAAAGCCTTGATAAGTGTCTGTAATAGCAACACTCCACATTCCAGCAATAAATATCCACGTGTACACTAGAATAGCTGAGACTATAGTACACTCTAATACGCCTAATCCACCATAACTAAATAGTACTCTAAGTCCCTGTATTTGAGCTGCAAGATACGGTATCATAGCGAATAAGTATACTAGTGCTACAGCTAGAGCTAAAACTCTACTATTGTAGAAGTCTCCTAGCATTTGTGAGGGAGAGATCCAGTTATGTCTCTTAGAGAGCTCCCAGATCTTAAAGCCAACTGTGGAGAGGAGAACTACTGTTGAAGCTAAGTAGAGGAGTTCAAAGCCAAGTGCACCAATACCCGTAGCATAAGTCATACCCACGAGACCAACCATCATGAACGCGCTGTACGTGGTTGCAGCGTAGGTTCCTGCTGATAATAGTGCTCCAAGTCTACTACTAGAAGTGTAATAGTCGCGTAAATCCCTAGTAAAATATCTCCTTGAAATTAGAGCTAGCAGGCTACCTATAATCACGTGTACGGCGAGAAGTACGAAAAACTCTGTTCTCACTTAGATCACCCCTTCCTCCAGAGATCAACTAGTGAGAGTGTGCCAGTGAGGAGTGTTAGTATAGTCCAAGAAATAAAGAGTTCGAAGCCTTGCGATTTAGATAGAAATACATATGGAACTATGTAGAAGCAGAGAACTATAATTACTTGAAATACCCTACAAATAGCTCTGTTCACTTCTGATCACCGAACAGGTGTTCGCCTCCGTGTAGACTTATTAGGAGCTAAGCTTTTAAAAATTTCTGGTTGAGTATTTAATGAGCTCTATTAAATGGCGCGTATTAGAGCTTCTAAAAAACTATCAAGGCTCATATATACCACAATCACACATACACAGAGCACTCGGAGCCTCTAAAAGTAGGGTTTCAGAGATATTATGTGAACTTGAGAGTGAAGGACTTATTACCAGGATAATTATTGGCAAAAGTAAAATCATATATGTAAATCCCGGTATTTTCGAGAAATACGTGGAAACTCAACATAGAGTTTTAAAAATAGGTATTGTGTACTCAAGTGAATATTTATTTATTGGAGGACTTGTAAAGAGACTTAGAAAACGCGGATTTAATGTCGAAATTCTAGTATATAGAGATGGATTAAGAGCTGCTAGGGCTTTAGCTGAGGGAGCTGTTCACATAGCTCTTTCACCACTAGTTGGTCAACTATACTTTTACCCAACTTACAGAACATATAGAGTAATACTCGCAGGTTTACAGGGAGGTTTTAGAGTACTACATAAGAAGGGTTCTAGTAGTGTGTACTCGAGCATGATTAGTACCATGGACTATATAAGACACTACACTCTGAGTAAGGGCCTTATAGATGCTCCCAGTACAGTGTACTACTCAGACCCCTCTAATCTACAACTAGCAAGAAGAGAGGGAGGTTTTGTGATTACATGGCACCCACTATACCTAGAACTAGAGAAGTGGAGTTTTAAAACTCTCTACACTCCTAGTGATCTAGATGTGGAGTTTTGCTGTACACTTGGAGTTTCAAACACTATTACTCAGAGAGAATACACAATATTGAAGAAAACATATCTCGAAGCACTTGAAGATTACTCATCAAGACCAAGTAGATACCTCGACTACTACTCAGCTATAACTGGAATAGATATATCTACGTTAAAAT
Organism: uncultured Thermosphaera sp.; assembly: GCA_964564855.1. Classification (GTDB taxonomy): domain Archaea; phylum Thermoproteota; class Thermoprotei_A; order Sulfolobales; family Desulfurococcaceae; genus UBA285. Next base: position 8,544 of record CAZMCE010000046.1, read on the forward strand.
CTGCTATAAGAGAGTACGCGGTTTCAAGTGATCTCAGCTTGAAGACAATTAATAGAATACTTTACGCATACACGCCCACACTACCTAGTAGAGAAGTATACTACGAAGCTTTGGACTCAGAGAATTAGTAGTATATGTACTAATTTGAATTATCCTTTAAATAATCCTTAACTCTACTAGTAGGTGGAAAACACGTGATTTTCACAGAGATCGATCCAAATATATTTTAAGGGAAGTAATACTTGTCCACGCATCCTATATACAGCCTTCCAGGCATATTTTTCTGGTGAGATTTATGTCTGGGATTGTACTAAACAAGGATGTGTTAATGCAAAGTCTAGAGGAAATCGTCAATAGAGAAATTGAAGAAGTTCTCAACGTGTATGGACCACTACTATTAAAACTAATAGAGAAATGTGAGCCAATAAGATGTGAGTACTGGAGTAAAGTCATACGCTCTCTCCGTGAGGAGGGCACACCACTATTTGAGCGCCTTAGACAGGCAGCATTAATTAAAAGGAAAGTACTAGATCTTATCGGAGAGCCCTGTGTAGAGGGTGTTTAAAAGATCTACTTGTGATCTATTTAAAACTAGTGAAGCTCTATTTTTAAACCCCGCTACTCATACAGAACATGTTTTTGAGAGTGTGAAGTTTATGCCAATACATGATAAGTTAATTAAAGCTCTCAGTTCTCTTATGACTCAAATTACTAGTGATTTAAATAGTTTGAGTATTCTTGAGTCTCAAATTAAAGATATTAATACTTATCCTCTAAGACCTGTATCTGGAAAACTTGTAGGAGTTATTGCGAGCGATTCTAGTAGAGTATACAGAGAACTAAGGACAGCAGTACTATTTGCTGTGCAAGCATTGGCTATTAGACATATACCTGGTATTGAGCGGGTGTTTATTGATGCAGAAGCAGGCTACTGTACTATACCAATTGGTGGTGTGAAGACACCCGTAGAAGAAGTAGTGAGGAGAGTAGCACAGTTCACATCTAGAGAACTAGAACTCTCAACAGCAGCGAGCTTAATACATGAAGGTGATTTAGCTCTATTTGATGGCTCTCTCTTCTCTTTTCTCTGGTATGGTAAATTGCCGGAAATTCC
>CAZMCE010000047.1:0-9420 GCA_964564855.1 uncultured Thermosphaera sp.
CCGGGATTTGAACCCGGGATCTCCGGCTTGGGGGGCCGGCGTCCTAGTCCAGGCTAGACGACCGCCGCCCTATTAATCACTATACTTAATTGTGAATTTTAAACCTAAATGAGTGCTTTTCGAGTACAGGATATTGAGGAAGGCGATGAGTTAGTAGTGGAAATCAGAGACAACATTGTACTAAAGCCTGTGACCGATCCTAGACGTGCTCCACTCATAGGCTATGAAGAGGAGTAATATGCACGTCATGGTATTAGAAGTTTAAAGAGCTAGACAAAGTAGAATCTATAAAAATGTGGAGTTTAATTTCACTGTAGTTAAATCCTTCTCTCTCTGTGAATTAGTGTTTTAAGCATGGACATTATCTAAGAAGTAGAGCAGTGTAATTAAGAAACTAACTGCAATATTAGCTTTACACTAAGAGAATCTACTTTGCTGGGACAAATATTGGTGATCTTCTGCCTCCACTAAAGAGCCTCAATATTCCCCGCTTAGTGGCTTCTCGTAGTGCTCTCTTGGCAGCGCTGATCTTTATATTTAAAGCCTGTGCTAATGTGTGAGGTGTATAGTATTTTACTGTGCCTTTAGAGACTTCGCTCTCAATTTTACTCACAATGTCCTCTATTGATACTGTGTACCTGTAGTCTACTTGTATGGGAGTAACCTCTCTAGTTACAGGTTTCTTAGTGGGTTTTTTAGTAGCTGGCTTTTCACGCTTAGCTGACAAGCTTAAAAACACCCCTCATACTCTATGCTAATTAGTAATTAGCACATAGCTCTTTTAAACTCTCTACGTATACCTTAGAAATACTTTTAATCTCACACCTTTCTCTAGTTATAATTGGCTAAGGGTGCTGGATTTGAGTGAACCATTAACTCTTGTACTTGCAATTGGAGCACCACTATACTTGGGAGCTATTATCCTCTACTCTATTAGAGCTGTTAAAGGACCTACAATACCAGATATGGTACTCGCTGTGGATAGTTTATCATATGATCTCGCTGTCTTCTTAGCTGGCATAGCTCTCTACTATAAAACACCATTTATGACTGCACCACCAATAATGCTAGCACTCTGGGTCTACTTACTAGACATCTACGTCTCTAAGTACCTGATTACACGTGAGGTGGGAGTGTGATTGAACAAGTAGTATTCTGGGTGGGCTCTACACTATTCATAATTGGAGGAGTCTTCGACTTACTAGCAGCAATTGGCATGTTGAAATTTCCCAACTTTTATGTTAGATTACACGCAGCAACTATTGGAGCAATATATGGAGCAGTCTTACCACTAATAGGAGTCTCACTAATGGCCCTGGGATCGCCAGATATACCAGGCAACTACACAATAGCTGGAGCCTCATTTGTAACAGCAATAATACTACTAATAGTAGCACCTATTGGTAGCCATGTATTAGCACACGCAGCCCACAGATCTAAGAGTGTAACGTGGAGTCCTGTTGTAGACCTACTAGAAGAGGATGAGAAGAAATGATCGTGGCCCTCATAGTATTCACAATCGCACTACTACTAAGCCTCATGTTCGTCTACCTCGCTGTAACTGAGAAAGACTTATTAAAAGCTATAGTGTTCTCAGCTGGGCAGAGTATATGCTACGCCATACTACTACACACTATGGCAGCACCAGATATTGTAATGACATATTTAGCTGTCTCTGTAGGATTATACTCAGCACTCTTAGTATTCGTAGTAAGTAAGACTGAGAGGTATGAGGCGTAATACTATGTCTAAGAGAGTACTAGCTTTACTCACTCTCATCACACTATCACTATTAACTTCACTCTTAATCACAATTCTAATAGGAGTTAAAGCCCCTACAAGTATTAGAGACCTCGGCAAGTACTATGTAGCAAACACAATACATGAAGCAGCAAGCCCAGAAGCTGTAACAGCAATTGTGTGGGATTATAGAGGACTAGACACTATCTACGAGACAACAGTACTCTACATGGCTATTATTGGTGGTCTTGCAATATCAGCTATATCTAGGAAAATACAGTTAAAGACACGTATAGGCTTAACAGGCATAGCGAGAACAGCCACGAGAATAATAGTCCTATTAATAGCAACAATAGCGTTTGCAATAGCCCTCCACGGACACTTAACACCTGGTGGAGGCTTCCCAGGGGGCTCAGCTATGGCTATTACAGCTATGCTCATAGTACCAGTTTACACTTTACAATCACTACTCGAGCGTGGTGTAACCTCTACGAGGCTAGTTGCCGCGAGAGGTCTTGCACTAACAGCACTAGGCCTTATAGCTATCTTACCAGTACTAAGAGGGCTTGAAGCTGTTACAAATCAGAAATTCTATCCATCTCACATCGCTGGTATGCTAATTAGTGGTAGTCTCTGGTTTTACAATTTCTTCGAGTTTCTCGCAGTAGCATCTGGTTTCGCAGCTGTAGCTCTCTACTTATCTGCACCTGAAGAATTGTATAGAGAAGAGCTTAGAGGTGTAGAGTAGTGGAGAGTTTTGTCTATGTGTTATTCATAGTAGTACTAACTCTAAATGCTTTCATCGCAATTTATGGTATAGTGTTTAGGAGGAGTCTCGTGAAGAAACTAATATCTCTAACAATACTCTCAGACACGGTGTTTGTATCAATAATACTGGTAGGTTGCATCTTTACATATCCTATAGTACCACCAGTTTATAGTGGAGTTGAAGGTGAAAAAGAATTTCTATTAAAACACGCCTCAGACCCATTACCACAAGCACTAGTATTAACAGGCATAGTTATAGGGCTAGCTGTAAACGCACTAATAGCATTTGGCATAATACAGGTCTACAGGTTAACTGGGACAACTGACGCTAAAAGAGCTGTTAGTGCGTTAGTTGAAGAGGTGATGGAGGAGTGATCGGCTCTATAGTAGTGATGCTGCTAGTCTTCACAATTTATGTACTCTTCGCGGGTTCAATATCACACTATACTCTACTAACGGGAGCACTGGTAGCACTAGTACTCGGCTTTACTGCATCACGTTATCTTGTTAAAAATGAGTATAAATTACTAGATCCTATGCGACTATTCTACTTAGCATATTACTTCTTAAAGTATATAACTATTATTGAGTTCAAAGCCCACATGGATGTAGTAAAGAGAATATTCAACATGAATATTAAACCAGGTATTGTAAAAATACCAGTACGAGTTAAGTCATCTTATGGAAGACTACTAGTAGCATGCTCTATTACCAATACACCTGGAACTGTAGTTGTAGATGAGAAAGATGGCTATTTTTACGTGAACTGGATATATGTTACTACAATTGAGCCTTCAGCGGCTCGAAGGGCTATTAGCGAGGAATTTGAAAAATATGGTATCAAGATCTTTGACTAGGTGATTACATGTTAGAGGTTTTAGTAGGTCTAATACCACTACTACTAGCTTTTGGTGCTTTCACAATACCTATCATATATTTAGTGTCGAGAAGAAGACTAGTAGTTATGGGATATGGCGCTCTAATTTCTCTAATATCACTAGTAATTAGTATACTCCTAGTAGTGGATATGATGTATAGTAGAGACACACCACTAGTATTTAAAGCTGGCGGGTGGCCTGCACCAATAGGAATAATCTACATTATTGACAGGTTTACAGCTGTATTAAGTCTCGTTACATGTTTCATAGGTTTTCTAATATTTCTTTACAGTATTAGTTACATTACTGACGAGAACTATCCATGGTATACTGCTCTACTACTAGGTGTGTTATCAGGTATTTTAGGAGTCATATTAACAGGAGATTTATTTAATCTCTTCGTAATGTTAGAAGTAGTCTCGGTATCTGCATATGGACTTGTAATGTACTATAGGCGTAGAGCAATTTCTATTGTCTCTGGGCTAAAATACGCCTTTATAGGTGCTCTAGGCACAACACTATACTTATTAGCAATGGGCGTGGTTTATAGTGTCTTTAATACACTTAACGTAGTTGACTTCTCACTGAGAATAAGAGAAGTCTACTCACCTATAACAGGCTTCACCTTCGCAATAATAATGGTCTTAGCACTCTGGGCTTTTAGTATTAAGAGTGGTGTTTTTCCCAATCACTTCTGGCTACCCGACGCTCACCCAGCAGCACCAACACCTATATCAGCGCTACTCAGCGGATTAGTAGTTAATACTGGTGTAGTAGCGTTATACAAATTCCTCTACATAGCTACGTGGAGTACTCCACAATCACCACTACCCTACACGCTGGGAGAAGTGAAATATGTAATTTCATTACTAGCTACTGGAATGGGCGCTCTCTCAGCTATTATTGGGGCTCTCCTCATGTATATTCAAAGAGACATAAAGAGGCTTATAGCCTACTCCACTGTTATGAACCTTGGCTACATATTTATGGCTACTGGTTGTGGCACGCGGAGTAGTATTGAAGCAGCACTATTCTACATAAGTGTTCACTCTATAGCTAAGGCAACACTCTTCCTCTCTGTAGGAGTCTTTATAAAGGCGGTCAAATCCCGCGATCTAGAGAAGTTAGCCGGCTCTTGGAGAGCTTCTACTATTGGGACAGCGGCCCTCGCAATATCTACTCTAACTCTTGCCGGAGTGCCACCACTACCAGGCTTTCTAGCTAAGCTCCTACTCTACGAAGCTCTCTTCGAGTATAGTATACCACTAGCTATTCTCATGATAGTTGCAAGTGCTATAGGACTAGTAAGCTACATGAAAGTCTTTTACACAATCATACTTGCACCACCAACTACTAGCATAGTGCATGTCAACATGAAGCTCGCTAAACTAGTACTAGTAGTTCTCGCAGTAATATTAGTGACAATAGGATCTCTCTTCACTACTACACCTCAATTACTTCTAACAATACTGAGTAAAACTTCTACTCAAGTAACAGACAATATTCAACTCTACATAGAGTTTGTGAAGAGCACTTTTATACGCTAATATAACTCTACCTCAACTAGATCTCCGTTTTTTAATCTAAGCATAGATCTTAGGTTAACTGCAGAGACTAATTCCAGTATTCTACACTCGTGCCTCGTAACTAAAGGCTTAACAACTAGTACATTAATATCTCTCAACACACCTCTACGAACATAAGCTGGAGCTAATCCAGGTTTAAGTGGACGTATTAAGTGACTTTCCGAGAATACCTCTTTTAACACTTCACAGGACTCTACTAGTATATTGAGAGTCCCCAGATATGGCTCACTACCAAGAATCTCTTTAAAATATTCACTATATAGTTTAACGTAAAAACCAGCCTCCCCAATACCAGATACGACAACACCTCTCACTCTATTCTTTAAGCTCAAAGAGTTTAGCCCTAAATTAGCGTTTAAACATGGAGTTTGAATTTAAAAACTTTACTCTAAACCAACTATTTCCTGTAGTACTGGTATTGTAAACTCTAAGTTTAGTTTTTTCAGTGTCTCGATTTTAGGAACACCCCTTATATCCCAGCCGCGTATCTCGTAATACCAGTCTAGCATTTTATTAAACTTCTCAAAGTCTAGTTTAATACCTGCAAATGGCCCTTTTGTAGGCGGCTGTTTAAACCACCTTACCGGTGGGTAATCTAGTTCTCTACTCCAGTCTCTATACTCCCTGATCCAGTAGGCCCTGATTAGAGTATAAATCCTGTTACCCACTACTCTAATATCATTCATAGTCCACGTAACACCAGTCACAGCTGTTAGTAGTCTTGTGTAATATTCAATGTCTAAATTCAACTCGATCCATGGGAACCTACATGTAGTAATAGATTCAAACATTCCTCCTCTTATATCCTGAATGAGAACCAGTCTCTCAACTTTATCTAACGTATAACCTAGCCTATCAGTTCTAACCTCGTAACTAATAATCCACCCGTCTTTATGGTGAGCACCAATAGGTGAAGTACCATAAGATAGTGCCATGGCGGGAGTAGAGTGGCAGTCATATGCTGAGACCTCTAATCCTTTAACGTGAATTGCAAACTCTTGCGCCTCTTTACCGAGATATCTAGACATCCTCATAACGCCCTCAGCTAAGAAGGCTCCAACATCTCTTCTATGAGCTGTATCTATTGTTAATCTCTTTACTTCTCTGAAATCACCCCACTCTACACGCTCATCTACTAGCTTCCTCTCACTAGCCTCCATGTAGAAGCCTAATGAGTTGCCGAGACTAATAGTGTCTATGCCGAGCTCATCAGCTAGCCTATTAATCTCAGCTACTCTCCTCAAATCGCTTAGTAATATGTTGCTTCCAAGCATTGCAACATTCTCATAGTCTAGCTCGCTCTCTTCTAGTGAGAGATCTAGTACTACATTACCACACTGCATATTACAATATGGACATCCACGCCTCTTCACTTTGAGTTTTTCCATCAAGTCCCCACTAATAGTCTCGTAGAGCTCCCACACCCCCTCTCTAAAGTTCATTGTTGGTAAGCAGCTGTTTTTCTGACTCCAAACTATAGTCATCATTGTACCCTGTCTAATCCAGAAGTTATAGCCATCTGCAGCTAGAACTTTCCTATACGCCTCTTCACTTAGCTTCCTAAACTCCTCTCTATTAGCAATACTTGGTTCAAGTGTACCCCTAACTACTATTGCTTTAAGCTTCTTACTACCCATTACAGCACCCATTCCAGGTCTACCACCACTCCTACCCCTCTGAGAGGTCACTGTGGCATAGCGTACAAGGTTTTCACCAGCAGGTCCAATAACAAGATACCCTGCATTCTTACCGTGAATACTCATTAACTTATCTTCGGTCTCAAAAGTTGATTTACCCCACAAGTCCTCTGCATCGTGAAATTCAACTTTATTATTCTCAATGTAGATGTAACCTGGCTTTTTAAACGCACCAGTAATTACTATCGCGTCATAGCCTGTTCTTCTTAAGTAATAACTAGCCATTGATCCCATGTTACCATCGCCATAACCACCTGTAAGTGGGCTTTTAGAAGCAACTTGTATTTTACCACTACTTGGCAACGGCATTGAGGAGAGTGGTCCTGTAGCTACTACTAAGTGATTATATGGCGAGAGAGGATCTACACCTACAGGATTTAAATCCCAGAGTAACCTAACAGCTAGTCCTCTACCACCAATATACTCTACATAGAGCTTCTCGTCGAGAGCTATCTCCTTTACTTTCTTAGCTGTTAAGTCCACATATAGGACTTTACCCCACCAACCATACATGAGAAAATCACCCATGTAAATACTAGAAGCGCCGTGAAAATTTATAAGCCTTTAAAACACAGCACTGTAAGCTAATACATACTTAAAAACCTAGAAGTTAAGTAGTAGTTTTAGGGGTTTTGAGAGGGCCCGTAGCTCAGCTTGGTGGAGCGCCCGGCTGATAACCGGGAGGTCCGGGGTTCAAATCCCCGCGGGCCCACTTAACTAGTTTAATTCTTCTCTTAATTTAACCAGTATATTGTCTATTCTAGTAATTGGTATTGCGAGGTTTTCGCCAAACTCATAGAATATATCTCCACCAATGAATACTATGTCTGGTTGCTGTGACCTAGCTATTATAGTGTAGAAGTGTTCTTGTCTCTCGTGTAGAGATGCTCTAAGTGGGTTTCTCAAATCATATACTATTATATCTGAGACACAGCCTTTCTCTACGTAGCCCTCATCTAAACTAGTGATTTTATAGGGTTTTGTTAAAATCTCATAGGCTTCTTTCACAACCCCTACGCTTCTAAATGTCTCTTCTACAGCTGTGAGAGTATTACCATAACCTCTAGCATCTATGAGTATACAGCTACTCCTAGTTCTTTGAGGAGTACATATAACACTATTTAAATCACCGAGTGCTCTATCTTCAAAATAAACCCTACCATTATCAATCTCGAAGACTATGAGAAATGGATTACTACTCACAGTACCTCTCTCAGCTAATACACCAACTCTCATACTATTCTCTCTAGCAGCATCTACTAGAGCCTCAATATGCCTAGTATAAGCCACTGGTAATGTGACACCACTAGTATACGCGTTCACAAGACCTACTTCAGCTAACTTCTTAATTTCTTGCTTAGTAAGTACACTTAGATCTACTTGGCTTTTAAAACCTCTAAACACGTATTCCACGACATCTACTAGTAAACTATAGCCGTGAATAACTAGAGCCTTACCCTCAAAATCTACTACTAGCTCTGAGAGCTCATACTCAGGTAGAGGCTCCTCGCCTTCATCCATAACTCTACTACCATAGAGAAAGACAAAGCCCTTCTTAAAACCACTCCTAGAGAAATACCAGGTGTTATTTAACAAGCTCCTAGATCCTACTAGAGAACTCATAACATCCTCCACAACACACTCTACGTGAACTATGTAAGAATAGAGATTAAATAGTCCTAGTTAAAAACCCTCTCTTTGAGCCCGATCATCACCTAGAGCAGATTATCCGCTGCTCTTCATCGGGATTTAGAAGCCGGGTTAACTAGTATACTTAATCATCACGTTTCAGACCGCCCGTCGCCTACATCCCCGGCCCGTTTAACTATAATTTAACTGAGACTCTTATATCCTATTAGTGGGGTTTATTGTGAAGAGGATTATTACTCTTATGACTGATTATGGCTATAGAGATCCCTATGTTGGAGTCTTAAAGGGTGTTATTAAGAGTATTAACCCTGAAGTAGAAATTATTGATTTAACTCATGGTATTGAAAGACAAAATGTACTTGAAGCTGCAGTTATGCTTGCTGTCTCAGCTAAATACTTTCCCCCGGGAACAATATTTATAGTTGTAGTAGACCCTGGTGTTGGTAGTGCTAGGAGAGCACTAGTAATTGAAACTACACACTATATTCTAGTAGGGCCTGATAATGGTTGTCTCACAATACTAGCTGAGCAAGATGGTGTTAAACGCGTCTTCGACATATCTAACACTAAATACAAACTACCAATAGTTTCACAAACATTTCACGGTAGAGATATCTTTGCACCTGTAGCTGCGTGGATTAGTAGAGGTGTACCACTAGAAGATATTGGCGTCGAAATAAGCTATAACAGTGTAATTAAAATAGTAGTTGAAAAACCCATAGTAGACTTAGAGAATAAGAGTATTAAAGGCCGAGTACTCTACATCGACATATTCGGCAATATAATGACTAATATTACGGAGAAAGAGTTAGACACGCTGAGAGTGCAATTAGGTTCAAAACTAAATGTACTAGTAAACTCAAAAAGAATTATGTGTACTTATGAAACATCTTTTAGTAAAGTACCTGTAGGTGATTACGCGTGTTATTTAAATTCATGGAATTACTTAGAAGTAGCAGTAAACATGAATAACGCAGCTGAAAAATTAAGAGTAAAACAGGGAGACTACATAGTGATCTCGAAACAGAGTCGTAGTGAGAAAATTTAACTAGACTTTAACTCTTTCCATAACACCTCAGCACCACTAATTGCAATAAACTC
>CAZMCE010000048.1:0-9036 GCA_964564855.1 uncultured Thermosphaera sp.
TCACGGGCTTTAGCGCTGTTTTTCACCAAATACTGGTCACCAGCTACTCTACTTTAAAGTTCTTTTTAACCCTAATATACGATACATTAATTTTCCCAGAGACAATTATTATAGTTGTAGGTGGAGTGCTTTGTCACTCTACGATCTAAGCGATTATAAGTACATAGGATCAGATAGGGTCTTTGCAATTGGCCTTGGAACTTATAGTATAAGATCCTATGATAGGGCTTTAGAGGCATTTATTTACGCTATTACCCACGGTGTTAATTTAATTGACACAGCTGAAATGTATAGTGGTGGTCGTGCAGAGGAGTTTGTAGGTGAGGTTATTAAACATGTGGGTAGAAGCTCTGTTTTTATAACCACGAAAATTCTTCCTGATAGACTTGTTGATAAGGAACTAGTATTAAAAGCTACTCGTGAGTCGCTTCGTAGACTTGGAGTTTCCTCAGCGGATCTCGTGCTCATACACTGGCCTAATGAGAGATTAAGTATTGCTGAGCAAGTAAGAAATTTTGAAGTCATTTACGAGTATGGCTTAACGAGATATATTGGTGTTAGTAATTTTGACACTGCACAATTAAGAGAGGCTATTGAGGCAACTAGAAAAGCCGAGATCGTAGTGAACCAGGTGCACTATAGTGTCCTCACGAGATACTATGTTGAAAAAGAGCTTTTACCATACTGCGTTGAAAATAATATTACAATTCAAGCTTACACACCACTTGAAAGAGGCAATGTTGTTGTAAATCCCACTATAGTTAAAGTAGCCACAAGATATGGTAAGACACCAGTACAAGTTGCACTCAACTACTTGATAAGCCATAAAAATGTAGTTGCAATACCTAAGAGTGAGAGTATTAATCACGTACAGGAAATTCTAGGTGCAACTGGCTGGAGGCTTAGACTAGAGGACTTAGAGTATATTAAGAAGCATGCTTAGGTATTCTAGTAGGCATAGCCAAGTAAGAACACATTTTCAACCCAAACATTTTTAAGTCCATTTTCACGAGCTATTTTAACAGCTTTTTCTGCGTGATTTCTACTAGTAGTTGGGAGATCTAAGAGCACGTAGTCTGGGTGAAAGCCGAGAAATATATACGGTATTTCTGGGTTTAATTCTGCAATAAATCTCGTAGCCTGTTCAATCTCGTATTCATCAATATAACCAGGTACTAGTAGTGTAGACACTACGAGTAGTGGTGGTTTTGACCTTTTATTGAAATAGCGTGCTACTAATTTAATGTTCTCTCTTATTATCTCAACATGTTTCTCCTCAACATCACAGAGAACTCTGTACACTTCTGGGCTCCACGCTTTAAAATCTATTTTTACTATTCCACCTGTTTCTAAACTCAATAAAGTAGCTTTTTCTAGGAGTGCTGGGTTCCAGAGCCCATTTGTCTCCCAGCAAACTCTGAAAACGCTGAGCCCAATAGACCTAGCTCTCTCAATCATTCTCTTAGATGCGAGAATAGCGTGTGGAGCGAAAGGGCCTGGATCCCCACCGAAGTAGCACACACAGGTTGTCTTAGAGTTTACAGCTTTAATTAAATTCTCAACGCTCAAAGTAGGCTTAGTTTTTACAGCCATTTCACGATACTCCCAGTTTTGACAGTAAAGACAGTCAAGGTTACAACCACCATAGAAAACAGCGATATTGTAGTAGCCGCGCTCACCGCTAGGAGTGAGAGCATAAATGGGATATCCTAAACCAGTTGCGGCAGGGCAAACTGGAAGTGCCACGCAGTTTGTGGGGTGTGGATCATAGTAGTAAAACCCAACAGCGTTTTCAGGGTTTTTAGTAGATAAGCCTGGAGATCCTGATGTTATTACCCTATAAGCACAATACCCCTTACCCTCAGGTACGGGGATAACACACCTCCTACCACAGATATTACACTTAAAGCCCTCACCAGTACTCTTAGTAAGTGGCAATTTAAATCTCTCCCGCGAGTATTTGTGTAATTCTTCCACTGGCAAATAACCTTTTCTCACACAGTCTACGCAAACTCCTATAACACTACTTACGAGAATACTACTTTTGCTACAGTATCTACACTTACCCACAGCTCACACTCCACTAATTATTTTAAATAACACCTCTTAAACAGCATCTCCACACTAAATAGGCACTTGATATTAGCTATAAAGGGGTTTTTAACATTCAAAAACTAAAGGTGACAAGTATTTCAAGGAGGAGTGATCAAGCACTAATTGTAGTAGAAGCACTACTAGCAAATCCCAGAGCTAGTATTAGAAAACTCTCTACACAATTAAATTTAGAGTATAATTTTGTTTGGAGATTAGTAAAGAACTTATTATCTAAGAAACACATAGTTCCAACTATAGCGCTCTCGGCTAATATTCTAGGTAGAGAAGCTGCGTTTATTAAAATTAAGGGTAATAATTTAGAGAAAATAGCGCATTTCTCACTATATTGTAATCACGTAGTCACCTATATAGAGGGTAATAGTAGTAAAGAGGCTATAGTAGTAATTGCCGCTGAGAACAAGCAGAAAATAGCTAAGTTCATTGAAGTTCTACGAAGCCTTGTGAGCGATATAAGTGAAATAATCATAGAATACGGTGTTATACCCGGAGAAACACTACTACTAGTAAAAAATACTTGCTCTAAGTGCGAGTACTTTACTATTTGCGGTAATAATACTCTATCTCTACTCACTAGAAATAATAAGAGGAATAATAAGAGCTAAGAGTAATCTTCACTAAACTCTACATTTTCCAGCAAACTACTCAGTACTTTAACAACCTTCTCGTAACTACTATATTGACTAATACTCTTAATTCCCCTAGCTAACTCTGGTTTACTTCGAAGTACTAGTCTCCTAATAATAGTAAACACTTTCCAACCTTCACTATTCAAGTAACCATTGCTGAAGTAGTTATTAGACTCGCTAACTAGTTTTAAAACTAGGTCTAATAGGTACTTTTCACTTCTCTTATTTACCTTCTTAGTCAATTTTAACATCTCTACATGGGTTTAGTTTTAAAACACCTATATCTACGAGTATTTTCTCTAGTAGTGGTAGTATCTCTGAGAGTGATTTATCAGCATTTACTTCAATTAGTCTCCGCGTATTAGTATAATAATCTAGAACTGGAGTAAAGGTCTCATAGAAGACCCTATATCTCTGCCTAACTACTTCTGGATAATCATCTTGTCTTTGAATTAATTGTGCACCATCATAATCACATTTCTCATCTTCTCTCGGCTTGGGTTCATAGTAAATATTGTATACTTTACCACATACAGGACACACTCTCCTACCACTAAGCCTCCTCACAGCTACTTCTTCTGAGACGAGTAAGTGTATAGTAATATCTATATTAGTGAACTCGTCAAGAGCCCTAGCCTGAACTATTGTTCTAGGAAAGCCGTCTAGTATAAAGCCTCGCTGTGTGTCGGGTTGTTGAAGTCTCTTTTTAATAACTTCTATGACTATTTCGTCTGGTACAAGTAGGCCGCGTTCAACATACTGTTTTACTCTCAAACCAAGTTCTGTGCCTCTAGATATCTCATCTCTAAAAATATCACCTGTACTTATGTGTGGAATACAATACTTATCTTTGAAATACTGCGCGTATACACCTTTACCAGCTCCTGGGGCACCAATAAGTACTACCCTCACTTCACTCTCACACTTACTCTGGTATTCTCATATCTCTTAAACCAAGCCACTTTAATAGCTTTAAATAGGCGTGGAATTTAGATATAGCTCTACTTCCAGGTGGACCAGGCCTCTTCATGTAGAAGGCATTTACCTCATATACTGTTCCATAAGATTCTCTCTCAATAGCTATTTTACCAAGCCTCACAAGATCTACGAGTAGCCCTGCTAGTGCAGGGCTATCATTTATCCGCGCTAAAATATAGATCTCATCTTTGAACTCTCCAAAACTCATATATTCAATAATCATAGCAACAAATTTCTTATCTCCAAGAGGCTCTAGATATCCTGTCGGCCTAATATAGTTGGGTATGCTGTAGCCAAGTATGTCTTCTATCATACTGCTCTTAGTAATCTTTTTCATAATATTCCTCTCAGGCATGTTTAAAGCGTAAAAGTCCATGTTTCCACCAATATTGAACTGTGCTATATCTATAACTCTCCTACTCCTCTCATAGAGGTGCTCTAGGAGATCTGCTGTAAGTGGTGTTGCACCAGTAGCTCCATCATCGCCAAATACAACTCCTCTAGACTTCTTATAAAGCTCTACAAATGCAGCGTCATTTGCTATTGGTGAGGGTATAGCGTTTATAAATGCAGCACTTTTATACTTAGCTGAGTAGAGTGCAGCCATATACGCATATGTCTGAGAAGCTGTTAAATCACCATTTTCAAAACCTCTCTGAAGTCTTTCAATGTCATTAACAGATTCAACAGGCTCTGTAGTCATGATATTCACTAGTACATCTACACTTAGTTCACGCCACTCATCAATAATATCCTCTACAGCACGCCTTAAACCTAAATCCTCTTCTCTACCCCTAGCTCTAAATGGAAGTCCACGTGTACTCGCTAGGTGTATTCCTCTACGCACATATATGTCTTTAAGTGTTCTCGGTATGTCACCTGGACCTTCATATGACTTCTTAGCTATGTCGTAGAGCGACTTACCAATTTTAGACTCATCAACATCATAAGAAGCTACTATCTCTACTTCACTGTATTTTAACGGTAGTTTAGTGCCCAGTGGCACTCCATGATCTGGTATTTCATTGTTTTTAAGTCTCTCTAATCCAACAGCAAAGTGTGTTGCAACAAGGCCCTGACCAATTAGAACTACACGTATCATCTCACCACCCCGCACTAAATCTTTAACTTCGCTAGAACCTCTTCAATAAAGACAATACCCTGCTTAAATGCTTCAAGACCTCTCTCAGTAGGAGTATACACTACTACTTCACCTTCACGTTTTGTCTCAAGTAAACCATCTCTCCTCATTCTGTAAAGAACAGAGTAAACTGTTACAGCTGGAGCATTAATATCAAATACTTCTCTCAAAGAGACTTTAATGTCATAAGCTCTCAGCGGCTTATTATCTTTTAGTATTTTAATAATATAGAGCCAGAGATTCTCAACTGTAAGTTTTCTCCGTAAACGAGCTAATGCGCGTGGCTCACTCATAAACACCCCCTAAGTAGTAATATATACGATCACATATATATATTTTTAGAGAAAGCAATACTAGAAGAAATAAAATAACCACTTCTATCTACACTAATAATGTCAGCTCTAAGGATATTTTAAGTGCTATTAGAATTTAATCTCTTAAAGTTAATATGGAACTTGTGTTTTCTTCACGGTATTAGTCTTGTTCTATCACGCACAAATAATACTGCTTCGCGTATATTCTCTAGATTTAATATTTTCATCAATAATCTCTCAATTCCAAGGCCGAATCCGCCGTGTGGCGGCATACCATATTTAAATGCCTCTAAGTAGAATGAGTAGTTCTCAGGATTCAAGCCCTTGACTTTTAGCGCCTCTATGAGTTTCTCGTATCTATGTTCTCTTTGTCCACCACTAGCTATTTCAAGACCTTTAAAGTCTAAGTCGAATTTTCTAGTGTATATGCCATCTTCTTCTCTCATATAGTAGAATGCTGTTGAACTCCACGGAAACCCTACAATAAAGTATAAGTAGTGTTTTTTCTCGTACATTATTTCTCCTAGTTTTCTCTCAGCGTAGTCGCTTAGATCTTCATCTTCTCTCACATCTACACCTTCACTCCTAAGTAGATCTACTACTTCTGTGAATTTTAATTTCTTAAATGGTGTTGTTAATTGGAGTGGCTGTACTCCTAGTTCTTCAAGCTCTTCTCTATAGTTCTTTGAAATATAGTTAACTATATACGCTACGAGCTCTTCAAGAGTTTTCATAACATCTTCAACACTACTTATAAAACCCTGTTCAGCATCAATACCCCATGACTCATTGAGATGTCGAGGAGTATTGAACTTCTCGGCCCTGAAGTATGGTGTGATCTCGTATACCTTCTCGAAGCTGGCTATGAGCATTTGCTTATATAATTGTGGACTCTGACTTAAATAAGCATCATTCTCAAAATACTGTACTTTAAAGAGAGTTGCACCACCCTCAGCGCCAGCTGCAACTATTTTTGGAGTGTGAATTTCTATAAATCCATTGGCCTCGAAGTACTCTCTAGCTGCTTTAATAATTCCTGAGCGAATTTTAATTATAGCTCTCTCTTCAGGCTTCCTCGCTAAGAGCCACTTGTACTTTAACTTAGTGTCTAGTAGAACCGGAGTCTTACCTGCAGTGTCAACAGGTAGAGGTTCTAGTGGCTTAGCGTATATTTCAAGTCTTTCTACTGTATACTCAATACCTCGCCTACTCCTCTGCTCTTCTGCAGGAGTACCTTCAAAGCATAGGGCTGTTCCAACATCTATGTCTCTAGCAACAGCATAGAGGTTTCGATCACGCTCTGGCTTAAATACTAGAACACTTAATCTCACAGAACTACTAGTAGTTACTTCAAGTATTAAAACCCTACCAACTTGTACTTTTCTCACAACCCATCCACAATTCCTCACTACTCACACCCGCAGAACGCTATATACTACTACTCCAATAAAAATAATTTTAGAAAATATTCTATTCCAGACACTACAACTATTAAAGGAGTGAGTAGCGGGGGGTGGATTTGAACCACCGACCTCGGGGTTATGAGCCCCGCGGGCTACCAGGCTGCCCTACCCCGCTGGCTAGCCCCGCCATTTTAGTTATTTCTATACAATTCCCCTTAAAAAGCTAGTTACGTGTTACTTTATATATCCCTTTGCTCTGAAGAACTCTACTATTTTCTCTGCTATGTCTACTCCAGCTCTCTCCTGGGCTTCTTCAGTACTAGCACCTATGTGTGATGTTAAGACGACGTTATCTAGTCGTAGTAGCGGGTGATCTGGTGGTAGAGGCTCTTGTTCAAACACATCGAGCCCAGCACCTGCAATCCAGCCTTCTCTTAGAGCTTTTATTAGAGCATTAGTATCTACTACAGCTCCGCGGGAGGTATTGATTAGTATAGCGTTTTTCTTCATTAATCTTAATCTCTCCTCATTTATTAAGTACCTCGTCTCTTCGGTTAGAGGTACATGAATACTCACTATGTCTGCTCTACGGAGAAGCTCTTCTAGTGGGAGATACTCAGCTCCAACTTCCTCCTCGAACTCAGTGTGTCTAGTCCTACTGTAGTAAACTATTTTCATGTTAAATCCAAATCTAGCAATTCTCGCTACTACACTCCCTATTTTACCAGCTCCAATAATACCGAGTACTTTACCACATAGCTCTATACCCATTGCATATTTCTTAGGCCACTCACCAGCCCTAATCCTCCTATCACAAAAAGCTATTTTTCTAGCCACAGCTAGTATTAATCCAATAGTTAGCTCTGCAACACTCTGTATTGTTGCCTCAGGTGAAGTTAATACCTCTATACCTCTAGTCTTAGCAGCCTCAACATCAATATTGTCTACTCCAACACCAGCTCTCCCAATTACAAGGAGACTATCAGCTGCTTCAATAACGCTCTTAGTAACAAGAGGCTTACTTCTCACAATTAAGCCGTGAACACCTTTAATAGCCTTAATGAGCTCGTCCTCGGGAGGTTCTTCTACATGTAAGACCTCTATACCACTACTTTTAAGTATTTCAATACCTTTCTCGTGTATTCTACTTGCAACTAAAACCCTGATCAAGGACTTCACCACAAGAAATCTACTTTTTCAGAATATTGTGCCCTAAGCTCTCAAGTACTTCTCGAAGAGTCTTAAAGAGAACTTCTATATCCTCATCTGTAATATAGCCCATGTGACCTATTCTAAACGTCACATCTTTTACTCTCCCATAACCCTTAGCTATTTCTACTCCACGCTTTCTCATCTCCTCGTAGATAACAGGGCCCTTTACACCCGGGGGATTATATACTACAGTTATTGTTGGACTATAATAGCCTGGCTCAGCAAATAACTCTAATCCAAGTTCTAGTACTCTTCTCCTAATTTTCTCAGCTCTCTCTGTGTACATTTTAAGCCAAGCTTCTTTACCACCCATACGCTCAATAATTCTCAATATTACATTTAAACCAACTATTTGCGGTATAGGTGGCGTTGTTGGTGTTGACCACTGCTTTTCAAGAAACTCTCTGATCTCTAGTAGGTCAAAGTATAGTCCTCTCTCAGGTATTTTCTTAGCTCTCTCAAACACCTCCTCACTCACAGCAGCCATGGCAAGACCTGGTGGAATACCAAAAGCTTTCTGACTACTCGTAAATACTATGTCTAATTTCCACTCGTCAACTTTAATGTCAGTTGCACCCATAGCTGAGACAGCATCTACAAATACAAGTTTATCTCTCTCCTTAGCGACTCTAGCTAGTTCTCTAAGTGGATTTAACACGCCAGTACTAGTCTCATTATGTGTTATTGTTACAGCTTCTACATCTGGGTTTTTCTTTAAAGCATCGTCAAGCTCTTCTGGTAACACGGGTTTACCAAGAGGCTTCTCGAGAACAACAGGTACTCTACCATTTCTCTCAACAACCTCTTTATACCTATTTCCAAACTCACCTATAATTGTAACGAGGACTTTTCCACGTGGATTTACAGCATTTCTTATACTCGCCTCCATAAAGCCCGTGCCACTTGAAGGTATTAAGAGGACAATTGATTTCTCTGCCTCTAGAAAAGCCTTTAATCTCAAAACAGTATCTCTATGTATTTCCTGATATTCACGAGACCTATGACTCACCATTTGTATCTTCATAGCTTCAAGCACTTCAGGAAAACACGCTACAGGCCCAGCTGTAAATAGTCTAAGCGGCCTAGGCCACAATATCCTTTCAACTTCTCTAACAACATCCATATAACTCACAGAGCGAACACCATGAATATTAATGTGTAGAGTTTTTAAAACTAGATAGTGAGAAGAGAGGTCCCCGTCGCTCCACCTTACATCATGCCTCAGCACGTTCCTGCCAGGTCATCCC
>CAZMCE010000049.1:0-8984 GCA_964564855.1 uncultured Thermosphaera sp.
TTGTCTGTAAAAGTGATGAGGGTCTTGAGTTCTGATGAGCTCTTTTAGGAGAGATCTTTGTTACTAGGGCTCTGAAATTTAGTGCAAGTCTGGTCTACTCAATGCTGGGCATGAACCATATTCTAGTATTAGTGGTTTTTTCATTAAGTAATTTATCTACAGCTCTCTTTCCACACAAATAACCTTCTGTACTCTCTACTTGTATATTTAGAGACTTGTTTTCGGCACTGTATATTATTCTAATAGTATTGTTATCAATATAGCCGCTCACATATATATATCCTGATTTTATATCTTTGCTCTTAACTAAATCTTCTATTCTCTTTAAGACATCTCGTAGTAGTGTAGGCTCTCTAATATTTTCTAGCATCTCAGATGATCTTAAGAGGGCGGCTGTTACGCGGAGGAGTATAATTGGGTCAAAACATTCATCTAAAATACTAATAAGGGGTTTTTCGAGAACTTCTGTTTTTACAGATACAGCTGGTTTCTCCTCTACTACAGGTTTTTCTACTATAGTTAGTGCTGGTTTAACTTCTTCAATTCTAGGAGGAGTAGGAGTAACTATTGGTGCTGTAATAATTGGTGGAAGTGGTGTTGGTGGTAGAGGTGGAGGAGCTACTACTGGTAAGCCTACATTAGCCTCTACGAGTTTAGCTAGTTCTGTGCTTTCCTCTACTCTTGAAAGGGGGAATAGTGTTAACTCTACTAAGAGGTTTTTAGGATCTGCACTGCGCACCTCTACTCGTCCTTCTCTTTCAAGGTACTTAGTGACCTCATTGCAGCAATCTAGTCCTCCTAGTATACTCGTAGGTACTTTGACCACTGCGAACAGCGTTTTTCGCAGAGTATATTTATTGAGTCTACAAGCAATGATATTACCCTCATATAGTGTTACATAGACCTCTACTTCGATATTAGCGCTATCCACGCTGGGGGCTCTATAGACAATATAGCCAGTAAACTTCTTAGTAACATATTCTTTTAAAATACTCTTAAGAATACTTCTTCTAGAATTAACTAATAGAGCTACACTACCTGTTAATAACATGAATACACCTTATATCAGTATTTTACCATACTATTAAAGTATTAAGCAGTACTTTAAATAAATACTGCAAAGACACTTAAAATAATCTTTATAAGTAGTACCAAGTACTAGAATTATAGGGGGAATTATATGGCTATTATAAGAGAGTATTCTAGTATTAGTGAGCTACTCAAGAGTATTGATGATACAGTAGCAGAGTATAGGCGAGTTCTCGGAGAACTTTTAAAGAAAACTGAAGAGCTGAGAGTTAAAAGTGAACAGGAGGCTAAGTTGAGAGCAGTCCTCTCAAAACTAGGTGCTCCAGTAACACCTCCATCATCCACGGAAATCGGTCTACGTAGTATAAAATTAGTTATAAATCCACTTCCTCAGCAAGAATTATCTCTTATAGAGGTAGCTGTTGAAGCTTTAAACAATAAGATTACTGCTTTAACAAGTATTAAAAAAGACATTGAAGCACTTAGTGCTCTAGGGGATGTAGGTATAAAGATCACTGTTATATATGTAGATGATGTCCCGAAAAATATTATTTTAAAGTTTGCCTAAGATACATGGATTTTTCTAAATAGTTTTTAATAGTATGTTTCTTCTGTTGGTAATCTCTTAATTAAAATAGATCTAATTTTGCGAATAACTATTATAACCGCTAGAATAGCTAGTAATATGGCTATTACTGGCATAAACCTCCAGAGGAGGGTTTGTATACTTGGTCTTAGCGACACGATCTCACTTTTGTCCTGGTCAACTGTTATGAAGAACTCTGATGTAGTGTATTTGGGGTGTTCAAGTACTATTCTATAGAAGCCATAAGGTAAGCTTAATACAGCCACACCATTTACATCTGTTAGATCAGTAGTAAAAATTGCTCCTAGCTCAACGCTGAAAACGCGTATTCCAACACTACTTATCGGTGTCTCGCCTTCTAATGCAATTATTCTTAATTTATAGACTCTTCTCTCAATTGGAATAGTAACGTTAGTATTAGACTCAACCTTGATAGTTATTAGTTTTGATGGTAAACAAGCACGTTCACTCTCTCTTCTAGGTATAGCACTCAGAGTGTTTACACCATAAGGTAATTGAACAACTACTTCATTTACACCTACATTACTCATTACTATAGTATTATTAGCGTAGAGATCATAGTTACAAATAATTGGGAGAGTACTTGTAAATCTCACAGTAACATTGTATTTAACGCGCTGTAAACTCACTACTATGTTCTGAGAGCTAGTAATATTTAATTTCGTAGTCCACGGTACGTATATTGCGGTGTTTAGTGGATTAATAGTTAAAGTGTACTCTCCATAAGATACTCTTGCAAGTAGAGGTGTTGCTGGGGTTTCAATAATAGCTGTTAGTACTGTGGGAGTAGATGCTCCCACGGGTCCTTCTAACATTACCTGTACTGGTGAGATCAAGTCACCATATTCATCAATAATACTTACACTTACACTATATTCAACTCTATTAAGCTCAACACTTATCTCTAAGCTTTCTCTTATTAGTAATTCTGTGGTGTACTCATAATAGGCGTTTTCAAAGCCTCTTGAAGGCTTAATAGTCAACTTGTGTACTCCATAGAGTAGTTTAAACTCGTGCTCATTCTTCAAACTCTCAGTTACTATGGGTATATCATCTACAAGTATATTTAGAGGCGCAATCAGCGTCTTCCCGGAGAGCTTATCGGTGATTTTCAATTTAACATTATATGCTACATAACTAGTGTTCAAGGTGATCTTGTAGGGAACTTGTTCTACAGTGTAATTAGCGTTTTTTACACTCAACACGACTAATACACGATCTTTTCTAAGTATAAATGTTAAAGAGCAACTGTGAATATAGTTAAGTGCTGGGTATAACTCTACAGTATATTCTACTCCGGGAATAATATTGTGTAGGAGAATTCTGTTATCTATGAGAGTACTAGTAGTAGAGCCACCAATGTATTTGAAAACTAGTAGTGATCCAGCAATATTTTCACCACCAGGTGTGCTGACAACTAGTTCAATGTCTCTCCCTATAAGGTCTTCAAGTGTTAATATAAGACCATTTTTCACGGCAATATCTGTATTTCTAACTACTATTAAGCTATCTCTCTGTGCTAATACAATAGTAGTTAAATCTGCTAGTACATTTCCATGTATATATCCTGGTGTTGTGAGGTATAGATATGTGAGGTTTCTAAATACTGGTACGGTGTACGGGTCTACTCTAAAGACCTGGATACCACTAGCAGATATAGCGACATAGACATAGCCCTCAATATGAGGTATCGTAATTAGACTTAATAATTTAGAACCCATACTATAAATATATCTGAGCTGGTAGCTCCCACTAAACTCATATATTCTGAGTCTTCCATCAGATAGACCCACAATAATATAGCTACCATTACTATAAGTACTAGCCGACACTAAGCTAACAGCATAGCCTACGTAGTCACGTATAAGTGAACGTGGTGTTATCTTAGAATCTGTAGTGGGGAACACCACTATATCTAAAAAACCAGTATCAGGATCTACGTATAGGAACTTACTATATATATCCACGCTACCGCGTATTAATGTCAAATCTTTTACAGAAGGTTTCACAGTGAAATCTACAACACTTCTTCTCACGCAAGTTAAAGGTGCATTAGAAATATCTATTATATTTAGTAATGTGCTTAGAAATGGTGGCATTTTATAAATTCTCGAAGCAGACCTCTTGTCTACATTTAGTGTTACTAGAAATACAGTTGGTAGTGGTATTTCTTCTGGTCTTTCAGGGAAAAGTGCTGGGCTAAATTTATATGTGTACTGCCATATAGGGTTTCCAGTAATATCTCTAATAGTTAAATTAACTATTAGAGTATAGTTCTTCTCATATGGTATTGGAACACGCACTACTCCTTCAGTATCAGCGTTAACACCATATATTAACGTGGCATTTGTCTCTAAGTATGTTAAAGACACTTCTACTAGTACGCCTGGTAGTGGTGTCTCTTCGCCTGTAGTTGTATTTAAGTATATAACATTAAAGACTAGTTTAATTAGGGGTTGAATATAGGCTAGTAGAACTGTTGAAGCATCCCAGTAATATCCCTCTGCGCTGTGAACTCCTAGTGGTGCTATGTGTTGTACATTAACCTCATCTAGCCCTGGACATGTTGTAGTAGCGTTACCTGTTCTAGGACCTATTCTCAGTAATCCCCTACCATCTTCGCCTAGAATATACACATAACAGTTTAAACAAGGATATGTTCTAGGACCACCCTCTGATACTAAAGCAATAATCTTCACATCTCCTACCTTACTCTTCGCGAGAAATAAACTATTCACGTAGAAGTCTGCGCCGAGAACAGTGTAGAGGTGTCTAGTTATCCTACCCTTATCTACACTTAGTAAGAGTACTTCACCCTTATCGCTTCCAACAGCTATTCTACTAACTGGATATCCATTAGTAGCTATACTTGTCGGAGATCCTGTTAAGGGGTAAACGTCTTCTATAATAGGATCACTATATGGATCTAAGACTCTAAGCACAGTAACAACACTAACACCCATATAAGAGCCTACAATTAGAATTCTAGATGAATCAATAACACTCACATAACTAGGTGTAATACCAATACGCGTTAAGTTAATTTTAAACCCATAAACATCACTAATAGGATCTAGAGGTGTTGACCCAGTCACTAGTGGGATTTCAATAGTTAATACAAATACTCCTAATATTATTGATAAGATCGCGAGTAAAGCGAGTACATAGTTAGAGTATAAGCTCACAAGATCCCCCACATTAACACCAATATTATATTTAAGATAGAGAAGCTTATTAAGGCTTTATAATAAAATTAAACTTAAGAATTCGTGGTGTTTTACATTAATGAGTAAAATACGAGTAAACTTTGATCTCTTCAAGAAAATACTTAGAAGAAATAGGGAAAGAGTATCTGAGAGAGAAGTTGAACTTAAAGAGGAAGAGTCTACTATAAAACTTTACGGTGAGGTCAAACGAGAACTTATTAATTATACTCACAAATTATACAGTATACTCCCAGAATATAGAGTAATTGAGAGTTATCCTGTTTCTGAGCCTTTTGCACACATAAATATAGTTGAGGATCCCGACGGTAAACTCATATATGAGGTGTGGGAGGCCTCCCTAACTCCAGATGAGGAGAGAGTTTATAGAGAGATAATGGATCATCTTGTCTGGGAATTAAAGCCTATAACTAGCCTTGACGTGGATATAACAGCCGAGATCAAGAAGACAGCTAGGAGAATTGTGAGAGAATTTCAAATTAGACTTACAAGAACACCCGGTCTCTCTTGGAGTAAAATACTGTATTATATTGAGAGAGATGTGCTAGGCTTCGGCGTATTAGACCCGGTATTTAGAGATAGATATATTGAGGATATTTCATGTAATGGTGTAGGTAAACCAGTATATGTATGGCATAAGAAATATGAATCTTTACCTACAAATATAGTATTTACTTCGGAGGAGGTTTTAAACGAGTATGTTGTTAAATTAGCACACATGGCTGGTAAACACATTTCTGTAGCTTATCCTGTTCTAGACGCTATTTTACCTGGAGGTCACAGAGTAGCAGCTACATTTAGAAAAGAAGTCTCCACGGGAGGATCTACTTTTACTATTAGAAAGTATAGTGAGACACCATTAACTATCGTAGACTTAATACTCTTTAAGACACTTTCACCTGAAATTGCTGCTTATTTCTGGCTTGCAATGGACTATAAACTCACAACTCTCGTAATGGGAGTAACTGGTGCAGGTAAAACAACAACTCTAAATGCTATGGCAACACTACTTAGACCTACATATAAAATTGTAACTATTGAAGATACTCCTGAAATTAGATTACCCCACGAGAACTGGGTTCAATTAGTGTCAAGACCATCTTACATTGGTACTGGAGTTGGTGAGATTTCACTATTTCACCTCGTAAAGCTCTCACTGAGATATAGACCAGACGTGATTATTGTTGGAGAGGTTAGAGGTGAAGAAGCCTATGTACTCTTCCAGGCTATTGCTACTGGTCATAGTGGTATAACTACAATACACGCTGAGAACATAGATGCTGCTGTTAAGAGACTCACATCTTCACCAATGAATATTCCTCCATCATACATACCGCTAATTAATATAGGTGTTGTTATAAGGAGAGTTCAAATAAGAGATGAGAGGGGGAGAATAAGACCTGCTAGGAGGATAACTAATATCTGGGAGATTAGAGACTACGAAGACTACGTAGAGATCGCCCGCTGGGATCCAGTTAAAGACGTCTTTGTAGTGGATTTTGATAAGAGTATAGTGTTAAAGAAGATAAGTGAGCTATCTGGATTATCTAGAGAAATACTATTAAAAGAGCTAGAGTCACGTAGACAAGTATTAGAATACCTTGCACTTAGAAGACTTAGTGACTACAAGACTGTGTCGGGATATATTTACATGTATTATCTTGATCCACAGCGTGTTTTAAGTGAAATAGTAAAGGCTGAGGTGTTTTGAAAATATCATGGTTTAAGAAGAGAGAGAAGAAGACTACTCAGCAACAAGGATCTCCTAGTAGTGTAGTAAAGAGGAGAATATCTCCTATAGAAGTCTTTGTAGCTATTTCACTAGGTTTATTTGAAAAACCTAGTAAAAGTCTTACTAGGGCTTTTGAATTTGATAAAGTTCTTTTAAGAGCTGGTCTTAGTGTTCACCCGGTTAAATATGCTGCTGAAACAATTACACTTACAGTGCTCACAGCGGTATTTAGTATAGCTGGCTTTGTAGGTCTTATTTTTACAGGGGCTTTGACTCCTATAGGAGTGGTTATTGGACTATTAGTTGTTATAGTATTAAATGTAGCTGTATTTGCGAGTAGACTAGTATATCCATATCTACGCGCATCATCTAGGAGAGTTGAAACTGAAAATGAATTACCATATTTTATGGCTTATCTCTCAACTATGGCTAGGAGTGGTGTTAGTCTTGAGAAAGTTCTTGAGAGAGTTGCTATGTTAAAAGTCTTCAAGGCAATTAAACACGAAGCTCAGAGAGTATTGACTAGGATAAAGGCTTATGGTGAAGACCCTATTACAGCTGCAGAGAGTGTTGCTTTAAACCATCCTAGTTCTAAGTTTAGAGATGTAATTCTAGGATATACTACTACTCTGAGAAGTGGTGGTGATATTGTCCACTACCTTGAAGTCAGGACTAGAGAGCTCTTTGAAAGTAGAGCTAATGAGATTAAAGCTATACTTGGAAGACTTACCTCGTTTCTAGAAGTCTACGCGATATTTGGAGTTATAGTAGCATTAGCACTTTACGTTTTCTTCGCTGTCTCAGCAGCTCTTTCAGTAGCACAAGCTCTTAGAACACCAGAAGAAATAACAGCTATAAGTATTGATGTCTCTACTCCAGCTCTCTATAATTTCTTTGTATTACCTCTTATAGGGTTAGCTATTGGATTTGCAATACACATTAATCAGCCTAGAACACCTATAGGCTACTACGAGGTTTACTTAACTCTATTATCGTGGCTACCAGTATCATTAATAGTTTTCACAGTAATACTAATAGTTACTTATAGTGTAGGTGTATTTTACGGTAAATTTACACTTAGAGAAGTTGTAGGGTTAGTTTACGCTACACTCGGTGCACTAATAGTAGCATCTATACCACCAGCACTTAAATACTGGTCTATTGTGAAGAGACGTAGAGGTCTTATTAAAGCTACAGCTGATCTCCTCAGAGATATTAGCGAGATTAGGAGAACTGGTCTAAGCCCTGAGAAGTGCATAATACTAGTGTCTAGTAGAGACTATAGGAATTTAACACCTGTAGTTGAGAGAACTGCAGCAGCTCTCTCTCTAGGTTTAAACCTAGAAGATGCTTTAAGAAGAGCTCTTCGTGGTATTAAAGAGTGGTTTGTAAATGCGTCATTTAGATTTCTAGCAGACTCTATAATTGTTGGTGGTGGCTCACCAGAAATAATTGACACTTTAGCTAGGTTTACTCAGACTCTAAGTGAACTTGAAGAAGAAACTAGGAGGAGAATGAGGTCTCAAATAATACTCCCATATCTCGGTGCAATACTCTTATCGTCTATGCCAATGATACTACTCTACATGCTCCTCACACTAGCTAAAATACCAGTAGTAGTTGCTACACCACTAATATTTGTACTAGCTATGGGTGCTGTAATAAACTCCTATGTTATGGGTCTAATTGCAGGTAAAGCCTCTGAAGCTACAATAGCATCTGGATTCTTCCATGCAATACTACTCGAATCTGTAACAGCACTATCACTCCTCATAACATTTAGACTTATAGGTGTATTCTAAGTGCACAGGTTTTACGCAGTAATAATACTACTCGCAGTAGCACTCACAATGACAGCTATTTTCACAGCATGGATTCTCACAACATATCAAGCACTAATGTGGAGACCTGAAATTCTCAGAATTATAAACGCCGAGATCTACTATAATGAGACATGTGAATCTTGGTATCTTAAAATAACAGCTGTGAACATTGGTGAAGCACCAGCAGAAATATACAAACTAGAAGTCTACAATATTGAAACACTAAATTTTGAACCACCTCTAATTATCAAGCCAAGTGAGCAGAGAGACCTACATATTAAACTAAGTGAAAAATACATCTATGGAGTGACATACGTTATTAAAATATACTTAAAATCGGGAACACTATACACTATTCTAGAGAGAGTAATTAGAGTAGACTAGGCGCTTAGCCATATTCGAGCCGAAAAGTTTATAAGGATTAAATGTAAAAGAGATCTTGGAGCGGTGAGATCTGTGAAAACCAGGAAGATGAAGGGTATTGAGCCAATAATAGCAGTCGTAATACTAATAGCAATAACACTAGTAATAGCAATAGGAGTAATAGGGTGGATAATGGGCTGGTGGGG
>CAZMCE010000050.1:0-2634 GCA_964564855.1 uncultured Thermosphaera sp.
TTCAGAAAGCTTATCTTATATTTGAGCTACTATTCGAGGTCAGTGCCCGCTTTTCAAAATTATACATTCATCGTTCTACTCGATCTCCCGGGTTCCTCTTCATCCCCATATCATTTATTATTAAGACTCAGTTTTAAAGTAAACTAAGATCTTCATAACAGGGGATAGGATTATTTTAATGAGAGACTTAACTATGTAGATGAGTGCTTTACCTAGCCCCTCTTCCTCGTATATTTCGCTTACTCTAATCCAGTTGATCCTGTTAATAATAAGCATAATTAGTATTGTTAAGACCACCATACTGGGAACATATATCCACTCTGGAACTCCTACTTCTTCAAGTACCCTGGCTGCCGTAATACCATATATAGCTGTAAGCATTGTTATTATGAGCTTACCGAGAAATATAGCTGTGAAGAAAAATAATACATTATATTTTGAAACTCCTACAGGTACGTAGATAACGTCATCAGGTATGGGTGTTGCTGCTGCCAAGAATATCGCTAAAAAAGCTGCCTTCTTGTAAGTGTTAATAGCTACTGCTAGTCCTCTCAACTTTAATTTAATCCTTTTCACGCCTCCAACACCTCTACTAATTACGTACACTACGAGTTTACCGAGACTAGCACCTATTGCAAGTGTAACTATTGATATAATCAGCTCTGTACTCTCCATTCTTGCTAGTAGAGGGGCTATGACTACTAGATATGGTACACTCATATAGGGAACAGCATTAGAAATAAATGCTAATCCAAATAGTCCTATGACGCCCCTTCTTGTCAACTCTCCGATCACGTTTTAAACCCTCTTTACTTTTCTTTTTCCTACACTTTTCACTACACTTCTACGTAATTCTCTTAAAGTATTTTAAAAACTCCGTCAAACTCCTATCTCCTTTAACAAGATCTAGAATAGTGTTAATTTTTCCAGCTTCTAGTAGCCCTAGTTGAGCCTTATAAATACACGCCCTACAAATTTTCTGTGAAGATGAATTACCACATATTACACACTTATAGCGAGTTTTGTTTTTAGAGCGCTCTCTTAGAACAGGTATTATTGACTGTAAACTTCTCAATAAGCTATACTTAGTTCCAGGATATTTATCTTCAAGTTCATTAAGTAATCTTCTCACAGTAAATCTCACATTATACTTCACATAAGGACACTGAATAAACTCGGGCTTTACAAGGTTATTTAGTAATGCATATAAAGCAGTCTCCTTCTCAGGTATTTCGTAAAACGGTTTAATTCTCCTAATAAATTCACCACCTTCAGCCTCTCTTATAGGTGCAAGTGTTGAGACACGCTCCCAGCTGTTTGAAATAATGTTCATTAAGTATGTCTGTACAACATCATCCATATTATGAGCCGTGGCGATAACCGTAGCTCCTATCTCCCGTGCTACAGTGTTTAAAACATATCTTCGAAACACACCACAATAACTACAAGGCATATATGGTAATCCTCTCTCGCGCCCCTTGAGAACAATCTTATCTAAGTCCATTCCCACGTAATCTCTAAAACTAGCTATTAAATAGTTTACTCCGTGTGTTTCAGCATATTTTACTAAGTTTTCTACAGTTTTTTCCCTATAGTTCCCAATACCCTCATCTACAAGAACAGCCGTTAATTTCCACTTAGGATTTTTTCTTGTAAGTTTAGCTAATATGTGAAGTAAGCTCATAGAGTCCTTACCCCCACTAGTAGCCACTACAATGTGCTCTTCATCACGGAGCATTCTATATTTTCTAAGTGTTCTACGGACTCTGTACTCAAAGTGCTCTATAAAGTGTTTTTTACAGTATGCGAGCTTACTTATAGGGTTAATGTACACTGCTGGTTTCTCACATAGACCACACTTAACCATAAATAAAGTCCTCAAATACCCTCTAATCTATAAAGTGGGGGAGGGATTTTTAGTATCTTTGGTGATGAGTCTGATACTTCTTGCTATTAGCGATATTCACGAACGTATAAGGAGTATTAATAAGCTAGTATCTGAGATCAACTCGCGGGGTATAACAATAGATATTGTGATTATAGCTGGAGATCTAACATACTTCAAAGGAGTATCAACAGCTATTAAAATCTTGAAAGAGATTAAAGAGAAGTTAAGCGTTGAATACGTGTTTTTTGTTCCAGGTAATTGTGATGATCCTAAAATATTAGGTTTAAAGGAGATTAGTCGTGGAATTATTAACATTCACAGGAATCCTGTGGAGCTTGAAGATTACACCTTCTATGGTATTGGAGGTGGTGGGCTAAGTCCATTTAATACCCTCATAGAATTTAGCGAAAAAGACTTTAGTGAATATGTTAACTACATAGAAAACGTGAGTGTTAATACTACTAACCTAGTCATGACAACACATCAGCCAATACGTGGTTTTTTCGACAATGTAGACGGATTAAATATAGGCTCTCAGGTTTTCAGAGAGTTTTTAGAAAAGAGAAAGCCACTCCTATGGATAACTGGACATGTACATGAGAACAGTGGATGGAGTATTAGTGGTAGAACTGTAATTGTACATCCAGGTCCTCTAATGCATGGATATTACGCTTTTATAAAGCTAAGTAGTGGATGTGTTTTAGATGTGTCTATTCACAAATTAAATTACTAGATCCAGTGCTCCT
>CAZMCE010000050.1:2734-8862 GCA_964564855.1 uncultured Thermosphaera sp.
GGGTATGGGTTTTAACTAGGGAAGAATTAAAATTAAGAAATCTAAGTGAGTTAGAGAGAACTAGGAAAATATCATTTAGAGCTTGGCTGAAAAATGCAGATGCGAATAACATTCTCCTGTGGGATAAGACTACAAAAATATTCTTAAACGTTAAATACGCTGATGAGAGTTTGTATAGTACTTTAAAGGATCTTCCATGTGGCTCCCTCATAGAGATCTCGGGGTACTGGTGTGGCTCTATATTTTGCATCGAGAGCGTAAAGATACTACATAAACCACTCAGGGAAGAGCTAGCCTGCATAGATGATCTCCCCGAAGACCCTGCTGAGTTTACTAGAAAATACTATTTATACGTTAAAAGTCCTCGTTACACCAGAGTTATTGAGACATATTCGCGCATACTAGAACTAGCTAGAATTATATTGAGAAAACACGGCTACTTAGAATTGCCTACAGTTATTACTGGGCACGTAAGTGATCCGGGTCTTAGAGGGGCTGTTAAAGCACTAGTACAACTATATGGAGAATTCTTCGAGCTACAGAGTAGTGTAATAATGTATAAACAATTATATGCAAGTGTCTTTGACAAGATCTTCTATATTGCTAGAAATGTGCGTGTAGAGCCACTAGAAAACATTAAAACAGGTAGACACCTCATAGAATTCACACAAATCGATATTGAGAGTACCCTGGGCGGTGAAGAGGGCTTGATCAGGCTAGCCGAAACTATTATTTACAAAGTTATTAATCACATTATATCTAAGTACAGTGATCTATTAGATAGTGATCGCTTGAATATCCTCGAAGAACAAATCACTAAGCCACCTTACCCTAGACTAACATATGAAGAAGCAGTTGACGAGGTTAAGAAGATGGGTTATAGTGTAAAATTTGGTGAGGAACTAAGTTTTGAAGCTGAAAAAGCCCTCACCGAGAAGTACAATACTCCTATTTGGATCCTACATTTCCCTACCAAAGCACGTGGATTTTACTACGTCGAAGACCCAGGTAAAAGTGGGTTCAACATAGACTACAACTTACTTCTACCTGGAGGTTATGGCGAAGTTCTTGATGGCGGCTGTAGAGAATATAGATACGAGAAATTATTGGAGAAAATAAAGTGGCATGGAGAGAGCATATCAAAGTACTCGTGGTTTTTAGAACTAGCTAGGGCGGGTTTAATACGTCCTACGTGTGGTTGGGGACTCGGCGTAGAGAGACTTGTTAGTTATATTCATGGATTAAGACACATAGCATTTGCAACTCCACATCCAAGACTTCCTGGTTTAATAGGCCCCTAGAATATAGTACTTTACAAGGTGAACATGAAACTCATGTTTGACCCGGAGGAGATCAAGAAAGATTTCCCAGTTCTTAATAGACTTGTTAATAACAGGAAGATTGTTTACTTTGATAATGCCGCTAGCACTCAAAAACCTATACAAGTTATTCGCGCTATGCAGGAGTTTTATGAAAAGCACTATGCTAATGTACACAGAGGACTTCATACTTTAAGTCAGGAAGCTAGTAAAATGTACGAGGAGGCTCATGAAGTCTTAGCTAGGTTTATTAACGCCTACTCGTGGAGAGAGATCATATTTGTTTCTAACACCACAGAAGCCATCAATACTGTAGCCTATGGGTGGGGGCTTTGGAATCTCAATGAGGGAGACGAAATTGTAATTACAGTAATGGATCATCACAGTAACATGTTACCCTGGAGAATTATAGCTCAGATCAAGAGGGCTAAAATTAAGTATGTGGATATCACAGATGAGGGTTACTTGAGGTACGATCAGCTGGCTGAGCTCATTACAAAGAGAACCAGAATAGTTGCTTTTTCACTAGCTAGCAACGTGCTGGGTACAGTAAATGACGCTAAGAAGATAGTTAAAATAGCACGTGAGGTAGATGCAATAGTTGTGGCTGATGGCGCTCAGAGTGTTCCACACATGCCAACAAATGTGCGCGAACTAGGAGTGGACTTCTTGGCTTTTAGTGGTCACAAAATGCTGGGCCCTACAGGTTCTGGTGTTTTGTGGGGGAGAGAAGACGTGCTAGAAGAATTAAAACCTTTCAAAGTGGGAGGCGACACTATTATAGACGTGACACTTGATAGTGTTATATGGCATGAGTTACCTTGGAGATTTGAAGCGGGTACACCTAATATTGCTGAGGGTATAGGATTAGCAGAGGCTGCAAGGTACCTGATGAGAGTAGGCATGGAGAATATTAGAGAACATGAAATAGAGCTCGTCAGGTATACTTTAAAGAGATTTGAAGAGCTAGGTAGTGAAATAGAGTACTATGGTCCCAGAAATCCTGCCGATAAGACGGGGGTCATAGCATTTAATATAAAAGGACTTAATCATCACACAGTAGGTGCCGCACTAGACATGTTCGGCATAGCTGTGAGAACTGGAATGCACTGTGCTCATCCGCTCCACAGGAGACTAGGATTAGAGGGTACTGTGAGAGCTAGTTACTACCTGTACAATACATTTGAAGAAATAGACTACTTCATAGAATCTCTTGAAAAAATAATACTACTAAAGAAAAGCCTATCAGGTCCTTCACCAGAAGTTATCTGCACAGGAACGTAATTTAAAAGATGAAAAGGAAGATTTTAAAAAATCTTGAATTACTTATTAAGCTAGTGTGTTTACTTAGCTGGTCCTAGTATTCTAGCAAACTTCTTGCCTGTGTAGGGGCTTACAGCGAAAGCTATTTTAATTTTACCTCTCTTAGTCTCTTTGATTACAACTTCATACTTATCTGTTTCAAAATATTGTTTTGCTTTTAGGTCAAAGAATTTTAGTTTCTCTGGCATACCTTACCCCTCGTACTATCCAGTATTATTCTTCACCATGCACGCTTATAAACTTGTTTTTTTGTTTACATGATTAAAACGTGCACACTTTTATGTAAAACTTTTTATATGTGATAATAAATATATATGAGAGTGTATTTATTTTAATAAATATAAACTGAGTATGTATAAGAACCATCTTTATATGTGAATATTTGTTATTTGTAATTAAAAGTATGCATTTGCCACGTAACGAAATTCCCACATTAAGCGTGATACGTATGTATTTTTGTATAATTAGTATAACTTTACTAGCAACTCAGTTTCAGATTTCTTATATATTAAGTTTTCTTGCAGGAGAGTTATCTATGTTACTTCGTGTATTTTTCACATAGAATGCTTTTTAAAGCACGTTTTTGAGCTGGTTATATGCGTCTTGTGCTGAGTGCTATTTGTGTTATTGATAATTTGCAACTATTGATGATTTTCAAAAATGCTGCACGTTTTTGGATTCTTTTATATGTTTTACTTATCAGAGAAGTTGTTCTCGCTTTCTTCCTCTACACTTAGTTTTCTGCGTATTGTCTTGTTACTTATAATATCACTAACACCCTCATAATCGTAGATTACTACCGTATACTCTAACTCGCCATTCCGAGCTTTTTCTAGTTTTTGTAATAGTTCAGTACACTTTGCAGTATCTAACCCTCCTTGTCTACATAAAGAGTCTAGAACTTCAATAAATTCTACTATTAACCCCTCCACTGTTGTTATATAGCCTTGTGAATACACTCCATGTTCTATTATGAGTCCTAGTTCAGGAATTTCTATTTTTGCACGAGGACTTTTTAATATAATAGCGTTTACGTCACGTGGGTGTTCTACTCTATATATAATCTCACGTGGCTCGCTCCTGCTAAGTTGCTCTACATTTCTATATGTGTATTTACAGCTAGGACAAGTACCGCTAGATATTAAGATGTCTCCATAATAGGGTATAGTGTACTTGTACTCAGACACGATCATTTCGCTCCCACATAGAGGGCACCTCATTGTGTACTCAAGCAACTTCTCTGGTCTCCAGGTAGAATTCTCCAACTCACTCACACTTCTTAATTCTCAAAACTTTTTCTTCTACAATTTATTATTTTAGTACTCAAGCACGAGATTAGGTGAGAGCCGTCACAGGAAGGAGCTTGGAAATACTGTGAACTCAGCCCTTCTCTACACGTCGCCACTGTCAATCCTAGTCGTAAAGCTGTTTTAACCACTGGTAGTAGTAGTTTTTCTCTCTTCTCTCTAGCTAAGTACATATATCCATGTATTTTTACACCACTATGCACATAGAGTTCTCTTAGCTTTCTCGCTATTTCGGAAATAGCCTGTGAAAGTCTAATTAGACTATCCCATTTAGCCTTATAAGTTGCTGTTACAATATGACGTGCTCCCGCTTCTTTAATAACTTCTATTAACTTTACTATATGATATGGATCGTCGTTAACACCAGGTATTATGGGATCTACTCTAACTCCAACTGGTATACCGCTCGCACTAAGCTCTCTAACAGCCTGTAATCTTAAGCTTGGGGGTGGAGCTTCAGGCTCAATGAGTTTTGCCAGGTTATCGTCAAGTGTAGTTATAGTTATCATAACAGCTGAGGGTATTCTGCGTAGAAGATCGAGGTCTCGTGTTACAATGTGTGATTTCGTTGTAATTAAGACCCTAACATCACGTGTAAGCATCATTCCCAGTGTTTTACGTGTTAATTTGAGTTTCTCCTCAATAGGAGGGTATGGGTCACTACTAGAACTCATCTCTATAATAGCGCCCTTTTCAATAAATTCTAAATCGCCTTTAACACTCTCTAAAAATTTTGCCTTTGGAATACTAGGTCTTCTACCAATATAAGACGTCGCATAGCAGTATAAGCAAAAATGACTACACCCAGTATAGGGGTGAAGACTATATTTACGCGGACAAGTACATAGTGGTGATCTCCACGGATCAAAGAGTCTAATAACACGCAATTTCATCTAACTCACTCTCAAAGAAACATTTTATTAATTAAGACTAAATAGTGAGAAGTTTAAAAGCAAAGAAGATGAGAGAACAGAAGCCATTACTTACCGAAGAACAGTGTACCCCGCCGGACCGTCCTTCTTCATATTCACACCCCCTCAAAAAGGGGTCTCTTGAAGGTGTGAGGGCGGCGGGGTTCTGTTCTTATAAAAACTCATACCCTTTTTTATAGCTTGTCTATCCCCCATAATCTTACCAGTAAAAGTTGAATGGAAGTTCCATGTCGTTAAATTTAAGAGCAGTGCATCTTCCTACGCTAATACTTTACGAAGTATCTGTGAGGGAAGATTCTAGATCATTTATTTATAAGGCTTTGTATCTTACCTGCATTAATACTAACCTCTGAGAAATTATTAAGTAGTGATACAAATTTACAAGTACTAAAAATACTCGTTAAATCCTGTATATTCTTATAGGTTAATAATTTTAAATAGTGGAATCTATGAATAATATGGGGATTTTATGGTTAGTGGTGTGACTAAAGACGCTGTTTTAGAAATACTGGATTTTATACATAAAGCAGTTGAATTGATAAGTGATTTTGAAAAAGAAAATCTAGTAAATACTCTTTTAGAGGCTCGTAAAGAGGGTAAGCGGGTTTTTATTATGGGTGCTGGTAGGAGTGGTCTTGTTGCTAAGGCCTTTGCAATGAGGCTGCTACATTTAGGCTTTAGCGTCTATGTTATAGGAGAGACTATTTTACCCCCGATGAATAAAGGAGATATACTTATAGCTGTGTCAGGCTCAGGCAGGACAAAGACTGTTGTAGCTGTAGCTGAAGCCGCTAAATCTCTAGGCGCGAAAGTAATTGCTCTTACTACGTACCCTGATAGTCCACTTGGAAAACTTGCAGATGTTATTATGAGAATACCTGGTAGAACAAAGCTAGCTGCAGAAGAAGACTACATTGTGAGACAAGTAATAGGCGTTCACGAACCACTAGCACCACTGGGAACATTATTCGAGGCTACAACCCTAATCTTCTTAGATGGCCTCGTAGTTGAGTTAATGAGTAAACTAGGAGTTTCAGAGAGCGAGCTAAGAGAAAGACACGCTAATATTGAGTAATCTTCATAGTTAAGCTGACCTCCTCCCCGCCCTAAAGGGGCGTGGGTTCTCTTTAGGGGGTTCATTAGTTCCCCGTATCTATTCGGGTTTACATCTGTAATAGTGTTGAAAAACTTGGTACTCAAAAAGCATAATACTATCAACTACAATTCTCGATGCTATATACTACTAT
>CAZMCE010000051.1:0-8780 GCA_964564855.1 uncultured Thermosphaera sp.
ATCCACCTGTATGCGTATACTGTTGCGTTTACTACTCCTATTAATGCTACTACTGCTACTAATAGTACCAGTAATCTCCTATCCATAACTTTCTCCTCCTATTAGCATATCTTAATGTTTCTTAGATCCCTTTTTAAATTTTATAGTCAGAATCTCCGCGTAGTTTTAACTACTAGTCTCCGCTAATCCCAATGTAAAAGCCTACTCTGAAAACTCCCTTTACCGGTCTTGTAGCTTCTACTACTAGTGTAATTGTATATGTGTTTAATCCTGTAGGTACCTCGATTCTAAGTCTCTTGTACTCACTTAGATTAAAAGCTACTAGTAAACTCTTATCTCTACTATTACTTAGAACTACTGTTAAATTAACAGTCTCTAAGGGCTTTTCCACAACAATTTCTAAGTACCTATTTCTCGACGTGTTAATGTAGAGTAATACTATGTCACTGTAAACCCAGTGTCCGAGTGTAATGTTTAGTATTAGTCTCAGAGACTCGTAGACACCACGTCCCTCTTCATCATAACAGAGTAGCTCACCAGGAATAATACGAATATTTCTAAGTAGTGTAGTATGTGCTTTAAAGCCAATACATTCAAATTCAAATAACTGAACAGTTCTACCAGTTAGAATATCACGTGTATAAATGTAAGTGGGTTTAAATGCATAAACCCACGGATTAACTAGGTAAAGTAAGAGTACAACTACTGAAACCACTAATAGAGTGTGTAATAACCTTCTACTAGTAAGCACACTAATACACCGTAAAGTAGCGTATTGGTATTTTCTCCTAATTGAGTTTAAATATTTTATAGACACAGATTACACTGTGTTGAGTAATCTATTAATAACATCTAAATTACACTCTTCGAGAACAATATCACGCCTATTTCTCAGCTTAAGTATTAGTTCTAATGGCGCTGTGGTAACTATAGATGGTTCTACTATTGGCCCTAATAGTACTCTTACAGTTTGCTTAACTTCACTACACTTAGAGTTCTCAGTACAAATAGTAATTATGGATTCAAATCTCAAGGGATCTCTACACTTAAATACAATTACTTCTAATCCAAATACCTCTCTAAGAGCTTTTTCAACACTACCAGGGCTGAGTCTATAACCACTACTCTTAACTACACCATCAAGTCTACCGAGAATATAGAGATAACCTTCACGTGTACTATAAGCGTAATCTCCTGTCCTGTAAAAACCACTACACCACTTCTCAGCGTAGTTCTCTGGGTACTCTATTGGCATTGAGGGCCACGGTTTTCTCAAAACAAGCTCACCTATAGTTTCAGTAATACTATTACCACTAGAGTCTACTACATCCACGTAAAAGCCGGGTATTGGTGGGCCTACAGAGCCTGGTAGTAGTGGTGGAAATGTGTAATTTACGAGGTTACCTGTAATAAACGTGCCAATTTCACTCTGAATATACATGTTTACAACTGGCACTCTACCTGAGAGTTCACTTGGAATACTAGATATTAATGGTGATCTACCTGTTCCTACAACTCTATAAGTCCACCACCAGACATCAGCTTCTAATGGTTCAGCTGTAACTAAAATAGCTCTTAGAGTATTGAGATTATGTGATAAAACATAATTATCACCTCGTCTCGAGAGCACTCTTAATGCTCCACTAGTTGTGAGAAAAAGTGTAATAGCGTAGTCCTCAATAATACTCCACCAGCGATCCCACGAGGGGTAATCTATGCTACCATCATAGAGAACTACTGTAGAACCCACCATTAAGGGTCCAAACACTACATAACTAATACCAGTTATCCAGCCAGGCCACACAGTACAGAAATAGGTATCACGTGGTCTTAAACCAATCCACTTACTAGTAGCATAGACTTGTACAAGGAAACCACCAGTAGGATGTGTTATTGGCTTATAATCATCTAAATAGCCACTGTGAAGTCCAAAGAGTGGGTGTGAGCTCTCAGCTATGTAGTCTTCTACTAAAACAGTACTCTCCCTAGTAAAGTCACTAAATAATATCTCATTACTCTTTAAGCTTGTAGGGCCAACACGCTCTATAACAACTATTTCGCCTTTAAATCCAGAGTACTCGGCAGCTTTTCTCACAGTTTCAAGTGTATTTACTACTCGACCACGCCTATAGTAAGCGTCAACAGTGAATACTACTTTAGCACTTCTCCTATTTATTCTCTTAGCAAGCTCCCAGTAGCCAAAACCAGTAAATACAGGTTCGAAAGGAGCACCTATTTTCATAGAAGCTAACATTACAGCTAAACTCTCTACTACTGGTGGAGTATAGAGTACTATCCAGTCACCTGGTTTTACACCGTGAGCTCTAAGAGCACTTGCAATTCTACTAGCAAGACCATCTAGTTCTCTATAAGTCACGACCTTAGCATCACCCTCTTCACCCTCCCATATTACAGCTATCTTAAACCACACCCAGCTGTCGCGGTGTTTACCAATAATATTGTAGTAGGGGCTGAGAGCTCCACCGACAAACCACTTAGTTCTCGGAGGATCACCAGTAGCTACAGTACTCCAGGGCTTAGTCCACATAAGCTCTCTAGCTTCACGCTCCCAGAAACTATAGATATCACTAATACTCTCCCTGTATACTCGCAAATACTCTTCAATACTCACAGTCTTCCATCTAAGAGCTGGAGGTGTAACTAGATCTTTAGAGTAGAGCCTC
Source organism: uncultured Thermosphaera sp. (assembly GCA_964564855.1). GTDB lineage: Archaea > Thermoproteota > Thermoprotei_A > Sulfolobales > Desulfurococcaceae > UBA285. The sequence continues at coordinate 2,685 of CAZMCE010000051.1, forward strand.
TCAAGAACACTACTAGTCCACACAGCCGCTCACTACAATCTAGCTACTTGTGTGTATGGCTGAATCATGTCTCTAAACTTGTAGTAATCTGAGAGATCCTCGTAGTGTACTGGAATAGTAAGTGTAGGCTTAATACTCATAACAGCATTAACAGCTTCTTCAGGTGTGAAGACGCCTTCACCACTAATAGGTAGTACTAAGACATCTACACGTCTACTAGCACCTAGTAACTCCTCTACGAGTTCTGTATCACCAGTGTAGTATAGTCTAAGACCACTTGGAAAAGTAATATAGAAGCCTATACTACTTCCACGTGGATGTCTAGTAGACCATTTACTATAAGCACTAGTAGCTTCAACTACTATATCTCCAGGTCTCACAGTATCTCCAGGTTTAACACTAGTACCTAGTAGTGGTGAGACCAGGTGCCTAGTACTCTTAAGAGTGCTCTCAGAGCAGTGTCTTGGGTGGAAGTGTGAGCAGAGTACATAATGGCATGTAGTCTCCTCTAATAAGTCACCTGGATCTACACAGTAGTAGATCCCACTGTAGAGTATTCTCAGCCCTGTAAACCCTAGTCTCTCAACTCTAACACCTAGTACACTTAGACTTCTAGGCATAGTAGTACACTCTTAGCATATTCTAGGCACAAGCTCTCCTCTAGGAGGCTCGACAACACGTAATCCACCAATAGGCGTTTCAGCTGCAATATAGCCTTTAAATAGCTCTGTTTCTCTTACTTCTCCAATAATTCTCGCGTTTTCAAAACCCTGTTTTCTCACGTAGTCTAAGACCTCTTCAGCACACTCAGATTTCAAAGCTAATACAGCTACACCCTCACTAGCAAGGTATAGTGGGTCTACGCCTAGAGACTCGGCATAGCGTTTAACAGGTTCTTTTATAGGTATTTGTGACTCATCAATAACTATTAGTGTACCTGTTTTCACAGCCCACTCGTAGAGTACGCCAGCGAGTCCTCCACGTGTTGGGTCTCTAGCGGCAGTTATACAATCTCTATATTTCTCAAGTAGTGGTATCATGAGCTTTGTAAGAGGTTTAACATCACTTTTCAGTAAGCCTTTAGAAATCTCCTCTATATTTGAAAGTCCTAGCTGCATCATTAATATTACAGCTCCGTGTTCACCAATATAGTCACTTATAAGTATTTTATCGCTAGGTCTAGGCCTATCAATAATAGGCTTCTCAGCTACACCTATAGCAGTAGTAGTTATTACAATCTTGTCAACCTGACCTCTAGGCATAACTTTGAAATCGCCACCAATAAGAGCAACACCTTCACTCTCAAGAACACTAATCATAGAGTCCACAATTACCTGGAGATCTCTCAGCGAGAAGCCCTCTTCAACTACAATAGAGTCGAGAACAGCTATAGGTCTAGCACCCATTACTAAGACATCATTAATAGAGCCAGCTGCGGCTAGTACGCCAATATTACCTCCTGGAAAGAACGGTGGATTAACAGTATAGCTGTCAACAGAAACTACTAAATGTCCGCCTCCAGGTAGTGGTATACTAGAACCATCATCAGCTTCATCTAATCCAACACCACTACTCACTCTCCTAAAACCAGGCTTTACTCTACTAAAAATAATCTTCTCGAGAAGATCACTCATCTCTACGCCTCCAGAACCATGAGCAAGAGTGACATATTCCACGATGTCACACCACAGAGAACTAAACAATTAAGCTAATAAATTCGCTAATAACGTGTGATCATCAATGATCATTTTAATATGCGATTAAATAAGACATTTAAGCAAGACATTATTTATTTTCCTATTGAAAAACCCCTAATAAGGGGATCGTATGGGTTGTGCAAAGAAAAAAGAGGAGAAGAAGCCTGAAGTAAAGAAAGAAGAGAAAAAACCCGAAAAGAAGAAGAAATAGAACTTCTTTAGAACTCTTCTTACTAAAATTTAGAAAAACAGTATTACGCTTATATTAATATTCTTTTTCTCATTCACCTTCATTTTAGTTCTAGTTGTGGTCTTTTACTGTTGTATTATTTTTCTATGTGCTTCAATAAGTTTTTTGTAAATTTGTGTTAGCTGTATATCTTCACCAAGGACTTCTCTAAAGAACTCTACTTGTTCTAGTAGTTCTTCCTCAGTGACCTTACTAATAATAACACCAGCGTGTACTATTACTAGGTCTCCGCGTCTAATAGCCTGGTCTAATATGCCGATAATAACTGTTCTTGGGATACCGTCACCGTAATCTACATTAGCAGTCATGTTCTCATAGTCTACATCTAATATTACTGCTGGTGTACCAATACACACTCTACGTTACACCTACGTTGCTTTACAAGACAACTCCTCTCTCAGTTTAAATAGTAATTCTCTAGACCCATATTTAGCCCATATAGCACAAGTACCCTCAATAGACACCATACAGGGTCCTACTGGTCTCTGAGGTGTACAAGTTTTGAGAAATAGTGGACACTGTGTAGGATAAGCCTTGCCGAGTACTACTTCAGCACACCTACAGCCTGGTGGCATATCTTTTAACTCACCTGGTGGTGGTTCTCTAATACCATACTCGTAGAAGGCGTCATGGATCTTATATTTCTCCCTTAGTCTAAGACCGCTTTTAGGCAAGTAGCCGATTCCACGCCACGCATCATCTACCGTCTCAAAGACCTTGTTTATAGTAGCCTGAGCTCCTAGATCACCATGCCATGATACAGCCCTAGTATACTCTATAACTGTCTTAGCCTCACCTCTACTCAGTTGCTTTAAAATCTCAAGAATAGATATAAGGACATCTATAGGTTCAAAACCCGAGACAACTACTGGTATGTTATAATTTTCAGATACAGGAGTCCACGCTTTAGCACCGGTAATAGTTGAGACGTGTCCTGGTGCAATAACACCCATAATAGGAGGTTCTGTGGGTTTTTCACGTGACACGTCTAGAGCGTAGAACATTGCTGGAGGTGTGAGTTTAACTAGTGGTAGAATTTTCAAGTTTCCCGGTAAATGCCCTGTTAGAATAGTCTGAGCATAGCCTGGTGCTACAGTCTCAAAGCCAATACCCGCAAATACTGAGGGCTTGCCATGACTCTTAGCATCTCTAATAGCTGAGAGAATATCTGTCACTACTCTCACATCACCTCCAAGAGACCTACTCTCAGCAAGAGAATAAGCACTCTTCACACTCCTAGTAGATCTCAACTTATAGACATCGCCATAAACATACACTACTACGCCGTCAAGAGAGAGCTTAATGAGTACTTCTACAAAGTGTGAGGGTGTCACACATACTGGGCAGCCGGGCCCAGCTATAAGCTCTAGATCTCCCGGCACAAGGCTCCTTAACCCATAGTGCGTTATAGTCCACTCGTGTGTACCACAAAAATCCATAATTTTAAGTCTCTTAACACCTCTATTAGTGAGGAGGATCCAGTACTCTCTAATCTTCCAAGTTATAAGCTTAGCCAGATCTCTATTAGAGCCGAGTATCGAGATCAGTTTACCTAAATCCACACTACTCATAATAAAACACCTGGGATTAGGAGGATGTGCGAAGAACCGGGGGACCCACCCTGGCTCATTCAGCCGTGGGACTTCACGGCGCGTTGCCAGGGCCTCTAGGTACATATGTTATAAATAATCACTTATAAATCTTATCTTGTGCTCTCAGTTTGTTTAATCCACACAACTCTCTGTGGGAATGGTATTTCTATACCAGCCTCTTCTAGCTTCTTTTTAAGTTCTCCTAGGATAGTTGATCTCACTTGGAGGAAGTGTTTTGAAGATACCCAGAAGAAAATATTCAGGTTTACTGAGCTCTCACCTAGTGAGTCAACTATTATAAATGGTTCAGGCTCGGCGAGTACTAGTGGATGATCCCAGAGAGTCTTTTTAATAATATCTATAGCCTTATCTATACTCGAATTATATGAGATCCCTATTGTTAACTGTATTCTCCTCGCAACTAGATCTCTAAAATTATAAATACTACTATTAAACACAACGCTATTAGGAATAACTAGTGCTTCACCACTAAATAATCTAATAGTAGTTGAGAGCACATTAACACTCTCTACAGTACCCCAGTCACTCCCAATTCTTACAACATCTCCAGGTTTTAATCTACCTTCAAATATCATTGCTAAGCCTGAGAAGAGATTACTGAGTGTTTGCTGAGCAGCGAGACCTACAACTATACCTGTAAATCCCGCTGCTACTAGTAGACCGCCAAGATCTACTCCTATTATTGAAAGTGCTACAAAAACACCGGTAGTAAGGATAATTAACTTAACAATTCTCGCAGTATTAATAGCTATAGCTGGCTGAATAATAGTCTTTAGAGCAGTAATTTTCTTAGATAAGTAGTGTGCTATAATATATGAGGCTAAAACAACAATTACAGCTATAATGTAGCTATAGAGACCGCGGAAAATCTCAATAATATATTCACTCACACTAAACACCATCTACTAGTAACTAGAATCCCATAACATACTGCACACTCTCACTAATATATACGGGCATAGCGCTCTCCTCTATAGGCTCTCTAGTAGTGAGCACTTTAATAGTGAACTTGCCTAAGTGTTCTTCAATTTCAGCTCTAACCTTACCATATAAGACTCGCTCATTAGTAGTGTAAATACTTAGACCACTAGTAGGTATAACTAGTCTTATTATGGTGTAAGGTTTATTAGTAGTATTTACTATGGTAACAACTAGTTCCCCCGTAGGCCAGTACAGCTGATCTAAGTCACCCTCACGGTAGTAAATACAGAGATCTCCTATGGTCGGTGGACCATATAACGCTATTTTCCTCTTCATAGGCTCTATAGTGCTAACTACGGTGTTATTTGTGATAATGGCTAGACTATATGGTAGATCTAATTTAAGTTCACTTCTAGTTTTAGGTAATATAGTAAGAGGCTCTCTAAATTTGTAGACTATACACTTATACTCAGAGTTAAAGCCAAGAGGTCTTGGCTCAATAATTAGCTCTATGTTCTCATTGTAATTTAATCTCGCAATTATTTCAGAGTAATTTCTCGTCTTAAAATAGACTTCGATAACACTACTACTCACTCTCTTAAAGTAGAGATCTGAGTTACCTAAATGTACTCTCTGCTCTCCCTGGATTTTTACACTCCTCGGAAACACAGCTACCTCTCCTTCTAGGATTTAATTAGTAAGAATAACTAACTATTAAAAGTAGAATAGTAAGTAGTGTGAACATATTCAATGCAGTTTAATTACTCACTCTGTGTGCTGTGTCGTGGTAGGGGTCTTTGTGGCTTAGCTTATTGTCCAGTTATAGCTAGGAGTAGAGCTCTCCTTAAACTCAGACAAGTATATAGCTCTAATATTGTTGAGGGCTCTACACCGCCTTCTGTCTTTGTTGGTAGAGTAGGTTATCCCTATGTGAGGGTAGGGCCTTCTACGCCTCCACTACGTGGCGATACTAGTATATTTGATTTCCCTGAAATGTGGAGTAAACTTAGAGTTGAAGATATACTTGAATATAGGTGGAGTCTTATAACAGGTTATAGTGTATTTGATGTGAGAAAACCTGAGAGTAGAGTTCTAGATGAAGTAAGACTTCTAGTTCTCAGCTCTAAACCTGTTGATATAGAGGTAGTTTTAGAGAAACGTCCTAAACCAGTAATAGTGCTAAGTGAGTATGAGCCTCCACAAGGTCCGCGTGCGCCACTAAGCTCTCTGAGAGTAGTGAGTAATCCTCAAGTACCAAGACCACTAGAAAAGGTTTATAGTGATACAGATCTACATGCTGTAGAAGCTGTTCTCTACCTTTACGAGTCTAATATCCCGATTTCACACATACAGAAGGTTTTCAGTGTAGGTGTTCTCGGGTTGAGAGGTCAACGTAGACTTGTACCTACAAGGTGGAGTATTACAGCTGTAGATAGTATTGTGTGTAGAGCACTGATAAGAGAGATCAAGGAGCACGAGCCCCTAAACGAAATACTAGTATACGAGTACAGAGTACACGACAATCTCTTCACAGCTATACTCTACCCTGCAAAGTGGAGTTATGAGTGGATGGAGGCGTGGTGGCCTGGTTCAACATGGAATCCTGGAGGACTTG
>CAZMCE010000052.1:0-6780 GCA_964564855.1 uncultured Thermosphaera sp.
GCCGCTCACAGCTGAAGATATAATTAGAGTTCTCGGCGTGAATATATCTGTAAGAGATGTCTATGAGCACTTAACACACATAGCTAAGAGCGTGTGGAGTAGATCTCAGGGTAGAGAAGTATTATTAATGGAGCCACCTGTATGTAAGAAATGTGGCTATGTTTTTAAAGATCTAGATAAACCTAAAAAACCTAGTAAGTGCCCTCGCTGTAAAAGTGAGTGGATTTCTCTACCGAGATTTATAATTAGTCATGAGTAGTTTTTAGTTTCTAAGAGCTTTTTTAACTCTTCTTTAAACACAGCTGGTTCTCTAACTGCGAGTTCTACTAGTCTTTTAGAATCACTTATACCTATAACTGAGACTATTGGTATTATGAATATTTCACGTATTATATTCTCTACTACTTCAGGCGTATAGAGCCTCTTCAAGATCTCTACTATGTGTTCTGGACTATTAAGCAATACGTCAAAGTAATCTAATTTAAACTTAAGCTTACAATATAGATCTATTAGTTCTAGTAGTCCCGGTATACTCCTCCTACTAGTAGATTTAATAGCTTCTCTAATAGATCTAAGACTCGTATAGATCACCTCTTCTCAAGCACCGTGAAGACACCGCCACGTAGTTTACACCACACGAGAACACAGAGTAGTATAGAGAAGAGTGTAGTGTAGAGTATTGAGAATTCTACCGGCACACACTCGGAGACCCCGACGGAAGATCTGAGTATTATTACTATATGTGTTAATGGATTTACGAGTAATAGAGTTTTGTAGGGTTCACTCACGTAGAGTAGTCTGTAATATGCTGGTGTAGTAATAATTACTATCATCATTAAGAATACTAGTAATGGGTCTAGTCTAATTCTATTCCTCACCGTTACACCTAGTAGTATGGCTAGTGGAGTATAAATTACAAAATATTAATACTAGTCCTGCGAGTAATAGAGGTATATTAATACTACTTGAAACACTCCTTAACGCTACTAAACCTAGTATTAGTGGAGCAGTACCTATAAGAGCTTGTGTTATTATTAGTGAAGCTATTATCTCCCAGAATGGTACTGGTAATAAAGCGTAAGATTCTAATACTTGATCTTCAAATGTATTAGCAATTAGAGATGCTAACATATAAAATAATATATTAAATCCCACTATAGTAATATAGCCTGTTAATGCTACTCTTAAAACCTCAAGATCTCCCTGTGAAAAAGCAAACACTATCACTAAGTATGTTATTGGCATCATTATACTAATTGAGACTAAGTAGGGCCAATATAATCTATACATTTTAAGAGTAAATGTTACTGATTTAAATAGCGTAGAAAACCACACTACACATCACCTCTTCGTAAGCAGAGATTCTACAATATACTCTACTGAGGGGTATTCGAGGAGTACACGAATATCTCCACTAAGCCCATTAACAGCTAAATTCTCTAAGTCTTCTAGTGCGTCTAATAGTTGACTATACCTAGCTACTAGTAATTTATCAAAAGCTTTTACATCACCTTTTCTAAAAAAGTGAGTAATTATATGTGGCTTTTCATAGTAAACTTTAACTTCAACACCCCTACTAATATCGCTGAGTGAGTCTAGTTTACCAGCTATTCTACCAGCAACCATAATATATACTCTATCACAAAGTCTCCTCACTTCTTCAATATCATGACTTACAATAATCATTGTCTTACCTCTCTTCTTCTCTCCTAGTAGAACATCCCACACAAGTCTCTTTTTGAAAATATCTACAAATGTTGTTGGCTCATCTAGTATTAAGAGATCTCCACCTTTAATTAGAGCTAGAGCTAGTAGTAAAAGTTTTCTCTGACCAACTGATAACTGGTAGCCAAGTCTATCTCTAATACTCCACAAATCTAATGCTTCGAGAACATCTCTAACTCGATCAAGCGATGTGCCAGATAATTCTGCAACGTATTTTGAGACTTCTATAACTCTGTGTGCTGGATATGTTAGTGGTAATTGTGGCGTATAAGATGCTCTCTTCTTAATGTAATCCTGGTGTTTAACAGGATCTAAGTTAAAGACTCTCAAAAACCCACTTGTAGGCTTAAGTAAGCCCATGATCTGCCTAATTAGAGTAGTCTTACCAGCACCATTAGGGCCCATAATACAAACTACTTCACCACTACAAGCACTCATAGAGACCTCAATATTCGCCTTTACACCATTAGGATATATTTTCGTGACTCTATCAGCTACTACTACTTCTAGCACGCTCAATCACCTCACGATATTTCGAAAACACATATGCGCGTATAATTCTCTCGAGATATTCATCACCATAAAGCACGCGGAGACATGTAGGAGCATTTTTACTCTTCAAGTACACGCATCCACCATAACATATAGGAGCATACTTGCAGTTGTAAATGCACTGAGGATTACTAGTAATAATATCTTCTTTAATTTTAGATGTTAGTATCGCGCCATTATCACTAATATAGCCTATAGGAGTGTCGTACATATAGCCTGGACAGAGATAAAGATTTAGCTTCTCATCTACACCATAACTATACTTAGACATACAAAGACACGGTGCTTTAATAAATACTTTAGTGATCTTAAAACCCCTCTCAACAGAGTACTCTAAGAGCTCAATTATTCTCCTAGAAATATTCACGTAGTACTCATAATAGTTTCTTGAAGTTTTAAATGGCGTATACTTAGCGGTCTGATCTGGGTGTACTGGTGAGAGATCTATAGCTGTAATTTTACTTTGAAGACCAAGCTCTACAAGCATGTCAATAAAGTCTCTTATATAGTCAACATTGTACTCATCAACATTAACTCTTAAACCAGTCTTTTTACCATGTCTATCTGTAATTCTCAGTAAATTATTGAAAATAATGTCAAAACTACCCTCACCATTCTTAAAAGGCCTTCTCTCATTATGAACATCTCTGGGACCATCAATAGTAACTTGTACTGTAACAGCTCGATCAAAAACTTCTTCTACACTTTCATTGTAAATAGTACCATTAGTTATTAGAGCAGTTTCACATTTAACGCCGTATTCTCTCGCTAGCTTATCGAGATCTCTTGTAATGTTCACAGCTACAGTAGGATTTAACAGTGGCTCACCACCATAAAGCGCTATTGACACTACTTTAGCTCCTTCTTCAATTCTCTTAACTATGTAGTTGTATACACACCTCCACCTCTCAAGAGTTAGATCTTCACCTTCAATTTGAGGCCTAGTAGATTGATAACAGTATTTACAAGCAAGATTACATTTACTTGTAAGTGACAAGAACATAGCTATGAACTCGTGTGAAAACATAGATTCCCGCATTCTCTTCAAGTATAAGTCCTCGTCAAAACTGTCTTCAATAATTACACCTGCATCTAGAAGCTTCTTAGAAACCTCTGGATCACATAAAACAGGAGACAAATTACCACTTCTTAGAGCCTCACCAGTTTCTCTATCAATAAGCACAAGAGAACCATAGAGAGAATTATAGAGAAGAAAGAGGTCAGGAACAAAATTAAAAAATATATTAAATTTAGAGAGCTTCATTTAATCCCCTTACACTACCTAGTCGGGAACTATGAGAAATGCTCCGCACACAAGCCTACAATATGGACCACAGAAATTGGGCTCCCTCACTTTTAAAGATGCTTTTTCAAGAATTATAACTTTCTTTGTCTTTTCCACAGCCATACACCTATCAGATATTTACTGGTTTTAAGGGTATTTAAACCTTTCGTAAATTTCCGAATAAGCTAACAGCCGCATATCTAAAACGCTAATAAGCTATTTTAGAAATTTATGAAAAGAAAAATTTAGGTGCAAGAAGCTTGAGTACAGTAGACCCTGTTGAATATTACGGTAAGAAGGTGTTCATAGGGGTAGTCTCGGGGCCCATAACTAAGACCGTCACTGTACTGGAAAGTCCAGCTAGAAGAGCAATAGTTTATTTGTTAGCAATTTATGGTCCATTGACACTTAAAGAAATATCTGAAAAACTAAATCTCTCTCCTTCCACGATACACGATCATTTAAAAAAATTAAAGGAAGCAGAGGTTATTATAGAGGCTAAAGAGCATCCAAAAAAGTTTAAAGTTGAAATTTACTATAGACTTAACATTCCATATATACTATTCAGTGAATTAAAAAGACTTGAACATTTTATGAAAGAACTAATAGATGAGTTCTCTGCATTTATAGAAAAAGCAAGAGGTAATATAGCTAATAACATTAAAGATTTGAATCTTCGATGTCTAATGCATAAAGATCGATCTTTATATGAGCGCGTTGTATTAGTCTTGCTTAATCAGCTTTCCATACTTATATTCTCTAGGCTTGTTAATGAACCTTTAGCTTATATTCTCATTAATGATCTTGAAGAGTCTAGTGTTTCTGTTTCTTAGTGTGTTTGTATTATTGAAATTGTGTCTTGTGGATTTGTTCTCTTTATTCCCCCTACTTTGAGTCCGTGTGTTATGAGTGGTAGTGCTATTGTTGCGTCTACGTGTACCATTTTCTTCTTTGCTTGTGGTGCTACTTTACCCCAGCTTACTGCTTCTTCTAGTGTTGCTCCGCTGAGACCGCCCCATTGTGGCATGTCTGTTGTGAATTGTACTATGTATTCGAAGCTCTTGTAGTAGTCGTGTTTGCCCTCCTCGTATTCTGCTATTAGTGTTTGTGCTACTGTTACTAGGTTTGTGTAGTCTTTTGGTACTCCTCCACCAATATATATTGCTGAGAGCTTTTTAGCTATTCTTCCAATTTCAACTAGCTGGTAGAAATCTTTTACCATATCTAATACTATTCTCTTACCTTTTCTATATGCTGTTAGTAGTGCCATTCCATAACCACTATCAACTAGTGCTGGTGAAAATACTGGTACTTTAGCTCTGTAAGCTGCAGCTACAATACTATCAATACCTCTCTCATTTAGGTATTTGCCAAATTCGTAGAGAAATTCAGCTGTAGAGTATATTTTATTATCTGGTAGTGTCTCAGCGAATTCTCTAATTAAAGACTCCATTTTCCTATAATCTAGTTCACTTGCAATTGTATCATAAAATCTATCATACTTATATTTCAATAATAGTGCGTCATCTATACAGGGGTGTACTTTGTAGTACTTAAAACCCATAGCTTCATATATGTCTTCACTTATAATAGCACCAGTAGAGACTACTACATCAACATATCTCTCTTCTACAAGCCACTTAATAATTTTCCACATACCAGCAGTACTCATAGATCCAGCTAAACCCAGGAAAATAGTGTTCTCAAGATCATTAAACATCTCAATCAGTATCTTATAAGCCTCACCTAATGCCCTACCTTGAAAAGAAGCATTAGACATTTCTAGGAGTAATTCATGAATACTCCTCTCCTTTACATCTAAAGCTCTAACCACACCATATGTAAAACTAGGTATCTCCTCCAAGTTTAAACACCACAAATTAATATGCACTTAGAGGGAGTATTTAAATAGGAGTAATGGAGGTATGCCGCCGCCGGGATTTGAACCCGGGACAACCGGATCTCTCCTGAGCCGACCCCTTACTTAATTTAAGCCCGTATGAGTCCGGCGCTCTGCCGGGCTGAGCTACGGCGGCATACCCCATTTCTAAAACTATATTTTTATGTTTATAAGCACTTATATTCTGATTTCTCTATGCTTTCTTAAGAATTCTTCTTAGAGATTTAACTGTAACTATAGTGCTATGTAGTATTACTAGTATTAGTATTATTGTAAAGTATAGTTGTGAGTGTGTTTCTTGTGGTGTGAATTCTAATTTATAGTATTCTAGTGTACTATTTAAATTCCTCTCTTGTGAGAGTACTATTATTTCTAATTCTCTATTATCCACGTAGAGTAGTATTTTATCCTGGGCTAGTGTGATTTGACCACTACTATTTAATAGTATAAATGCTTTATCAGATTCATAATTATGTATTTTAACACTTACTAGTGAGAGCTTAGTGATATTATCTCTCAATGTGTAATTAAATGCTAATACGCTCTTATCTCCTATAGGTATTAGTGAGAGTGTTAAGTTTTCTAGTTTAATTAGTTCACCAGGGTATTCTTTAACATCATAGCCAATATTCTCTCCAGCTTTAATGTAGAGATGTAGTGTCGAGATTGCAGATGTAAATAAGATAAATAGTAGAACTATAAATAGTGGTTTTAGCTGTTTCTCACTGTAAAATACTAGTATTGTTAATGCCATGAGTATTATTGTAAATAAAGCCACATAGAAGTTTAAACCACTAGCCACAATTACAGCATAACACGTAGAACACTCATCAACAATAATATCTCCCACTACACCACTATAAACTATAAGGTTTCTCTTCTCACTCTCTAAGTCAACTAGTGCTATTGTAATAGTGCTTTTAGAATACCATGAAGAAACATGGTGAGGAGTATTTAGTGGAATTATCCACGTATATTCCTCTCTAAAATCTTCTACAATTACTACTAAACTAGCAACAAACACTAATACTACTAGAATAAACCTCGCATATTTCGAAAACAACACTACTACACCACTCACTACCAAAACACTTATTTCTTAATAAAATTAACGAAAATAAATTATTACAATCTTAATATTAAGCTAGTAGAAAACACTCCTTATTTAATAAAATTACTGAGAAGAGTGAGAAATAATGTGAGAAATCATACTTATAGTATTTTCTAAGTTGTAATTTAAGACATATGGTTCTTTAGAGAGGTCTTATAGCGCGGAATAATCTTATTTTCACGTTAAAGCTTTCTCAGCTATTTCTAG
>CAZMCE010000052.1:6880-8681 GCA_964564855.1 uncultured Thermosphaera sp.
TTTTCAGTGAGTTTTGCTAGTGATTTCTTGTAATTCTCTCTTTATTACTTAGCATTTAAATTTAATTGTTATAAGTCCTCTAATATATTCTGTACTATCTAAATTACACATTAAGCCTGTAACTATTCCCTCGAGGAATTTTACTAGGTATTCTGTCTCTTCACTACTCATTGATGTTGAGACACATCTAACTCTATATGAGTTTTCCTCATTTAATACTAGTACTTCGGTGAAATCCCATCTTAGATTTTCTAAGAGTGTTTTTAGTGCTTCAACTCTGTAACTACTATCTCTTAGGTATGCTCCGTAGAGTTTACCGCTTTCAAGCCACTTCTCTAGTAGTCTCTCTCTGCTAGATCTACAGTTCTCGTTCATTAAACACTCTAGTACTAGTCGTGGTGTAAATGCTCCTCCAAGAACTTTAAGTGTCTTAATTGCTTTTAATGTGTTATATGAGTATTCGAGGTCATATCCGAGTTCTTCTTCTAGTTTAATAACGTGTTTTAAAGCATCTTCAGTTATTTTATTAAGTGATGTCATTTTCCTCTTAGCTAGTAATAGTGCTCTATTAATAATATCTACAGAGACTGGTATTAGTTTTTTCTCCTCCCTACTACTCATAGTTTATCAGTCCCTCTTTTTAGCTCTTATAATAATAACTTCTTCAATTATATCTTCACTTATAATACTATAATTAAGTCCTGTGAGAAAACCCTCAACTAGTTTAACAATGAGATCTATATATGGTTTACGTAGTTTTAAACCCGCTATTTTAAATTCTAAGATCCCATTAATTTCTCTAATAATTACTTCACCAGCACCCATGTATTCTAAAAACCACGAGAAATCTGCTATAGAGTTCTCCGTAGACTTCTCTGAGAAGTATTTAGCTATCCACACACCTAGTTCTCTCCACTCTTCACTTAGAGTACTCAGCGAGTTACTAGTTAATTCTAGTAGTATATGCCATGAGTTTTCTGGTACTAGGATAAACCCCATAGATTTAGCTCTACTGAGTAATTGATGATCTCTAATACTCTTCTCTAAGTCAATACCACTTTCAACTATCTCAATATAAGTTTCAAAAATACTATTAACTAGACTATATAGACTTATACTCTTACTTAAAGCAATATCTAGTAGTTTATTAACAAGATCTCTCCTAGCAAATAGCGATTTACGCTCCTCGGAGATAGGCAAGAATATTACCCTCTATTCTCTAAACTAAAATTACTATTAAATATAATTAGAGGAGTATATTAGTTTAATCTAGAGAGAAATACTCGGAGAATGAATATTAAGGAGTAAAAAATAAAAAGTTTTGTAGAGGGGTTTAAGCAGCTATTTTTCTCCTAACACTAACTGTTATGAATACTGATAATATCGCGGCTATTAGTGAGAATACTACTGCTAGCCACACAGCTGCTGAGAGTGTTGGTACTGGTTCAACACTAGCCTTTACAGCTGCAACATCGCTCTTAATTCCAGCAACAGTATCTCTAATATCTGATGTTGTTGCTTTTACAGCACCTACATCGCCCTTAGTAGCTGTGACATCTCCTCTCACAGCATCAACTACAGATTTAATATCTGAGAGTCCTGGTACTACGACATCTCTAATAGATGCTAATATAGTGCCCACATTAGTTTCTATTACTACTAGTGTTCCATTAATAGCCATTAATTTACCTGTTATCTCTCCAAGCTCAGTCTTAATAGTTGCAACATCGTAGCTAATAGATGCTACTGTTGGCTTAATAGTCGCTAAATCAGATTTTACAGTTCCAACATCAGTCTTTAT
>CAZMCE010000053.1:0-8527 GCA_964564855.1 uncultured Thermosphaera sp.
CTCTAAGCTTGTTAAAGTCTTCCCTCAGCCTAATACTCTCCTCTCTAAGGCTCCTCAACTCAGCTTCAATGACTTCTAATCTCTTGTAAGCCTCCTCCCACCTCCTATTATTCTCTTCCCACCTTTTCTCCTCGAGTTCAATATGCCTATTGAAATCCTCGCGGAGCTTCTTAAGCTCATTTAAAATAGCGTCTAATCCAAGAAGCCCTGTAACAGCCAATCTGAACTCTTCATCTTCTCGAAGCAGTTTGAGTATTTTCTTCTTAAGCTCCAAGCCTACCACATAAGAAGTGTTTGTATTAAGAGACTTATTAAAACTATCCCCGTACTCGCAACTAGCTTCCAGCATTGAAATAGCTCTTAAACCTCTTACCTAAACCTACTGACCTTCCCCACATTATGAACTGGGGCTTTTGAGCTGTAGCACGCTGGGGGACCCGGCTCGAAGCTAAACGCTCGAATGGGGAGAGTAGCTCAAAACATCTCAGCATTAGAGTGCAAGGTACTCCTCATACTTCAAGGTAGGGGGTTTAATCACCGAAAGCTACAGGTAAATGTAGAGCCCAGTCAGGTTTAAGCTAGATAAATCTGCGGTGATTTTGACCTTGCTTGTTAAGTGAAGTTGTTATTTTAGTAGCAGGGTTGCTTAGAATACGTTGGAGGTAACGGTGGAACCGTATGAATGTTATGGGGGGTTAAGTTTGGTTTCTAGTTTTTCAAGGCTTGTTTTCTCGGTGTTGTTCTCGATATTGTTCACGATTGCGCTGTTCTACGCGACTTTCATCCTACCGCTTAAAATAAATGATGTTTTAAAAGGGTACTTCCCCGATATTCCTCTGGGAGTTGATGTTCCCGAGCATATTCGCTTCATTTATCAGTGTGCAATGATTGCTGGATTGATTGCTTTCGTCTTATCAATCGTCTTCATTATTTTAGGCTTTATAGTGAGATGGGCTAAGATCGGTCTAGTTGGAGCTTTAACGCTTTACCTTCCTGTTTTTAAGTGGGTTTGCTTTTTCAATGTTCCTATTTGCTGGGATTGGTGTTTTAAGATACATATGGTACCCGTTGATCCGCATTCTCGGCGGGCATGTTGGAGTATTGATGATTGGCTACTCTGCGTTGACCCTACCGCTATTTGTTGTATTATCTCCATTCCAAGTGCTATACTCATTGGGTATTACTGTTCTAGCGCCAATAATGGCTTTTGTAGCATTTGTTCTTATTATCACTATTATCTTTGCAGGGTTCATTATTCTATCTGTGTCAGTTGCTACTTGGCTCTACTATCGCTTAGGCGGTGTTAGAGTTATAAAGTGGGGGATATACAGGTATAGTAGGCACCCACAGTATCTTGGGTGCTACTCACTACTCTACTATCCACCCTTCACGCATACTCCACCACCAGCTCTACCCTACTTGATACTACTATTCACGATTATCGGGGTAGCCCTCATTGAGGAGCAAAAGCTCATAGAGAGATATGGTGATGAGTACATAGAGTATAGGAAGCAAATACTCTTCCTCATCCCCCTACTTAGAGCTGTCAAAGACGCTATCTTATGGGTACCAAGGAAGTTGATCGGGAAAGACCTGCCAGAGACGCGGGTAGAGGTGGTTAAAGTGCTAGCAGTTTACTTATTCATCATAGCATTACTGTCCACGCCATTCGACCTGCTTCTATATAGCCGCTTTTTTGCTTAGCTATACATTGTGATTCTATCTAAATCATCTCCTCAACTACACTTACACTCCATAACCTCCTTCTTAATTACGTGTCAGAGGCAGCAGCATAAACAGCATAATCACTACCAACGCGCTATAAGAGTGTTAGCTGAAGCCAGAAGCTGTTTATTTTTGACAGATGCTGACAAGGGTGGTGGAAATGTAATAAACGTGTTATGATATGGGTTGAAATGCGTAGAAAGATAAGTGGAGGATCTTTTGCCAATAAATACTACTTTGTGGTAACTATAATAGAACCCTGGACTCACCAGATTAGACGATAGAAAAATTAGGATCAATACCAACTCTGAGCACGAAGTGAGCAAAGAAATTAGGATACGAAAAAAGATATGAGCTAGATACTCCAACATCACTAGAAGCAAGGAAAAATCTAACATACATATCGCATTTGCATACATGCTAGCAAAACTCAATTCAATGTGTGCTAATCTCGGAGTACATCTATCTTCCAACAAAGAAACACTAAAGTAAGCCTATAGAACGTCTCTTAAGAAGAGCTTGAGGGTAGTAATAAATAGTGATGTAAGTAACGCTACCGGGTAAGTGAAGGAAAGTTAACACTACCGATTCACGCTAAGGCAGGACACCTTAACAGGATCAAGGCTCTTTCCACTCATGGCGGATTCTAAACGAGGCTATTCACAGTAAATAACATCAATAGTTACTGCGATATTATTACACTTCGTGCTCTTTCAAGCTCTTTCTGCGTTATGTAAAGGCTTGTGCTAGGAATTTTTTCAATTAAGTTAAGCGCCTCTTCCTTGGTTATGATGCCATGTCTCTTAGCAAATTTTATGAGACCTAGTGTACCTAGAACCTTAATTCCCATCTTTTCAGAGGTCTTCCTAGCTTTCCGATCATCTGTAATCACTATTACGGTTTCATCTCTTGACTTTGAAATCGCATTAGCTATTGCGATAGCATGCCTCTCTCCTTCACCAAGACTCTGAGGAATATCTATTGTGCCAATGTCTGCTTCAGCAGGGATTTCCGTCACACTATTATTCTGTATATCTACTTGTAAACCCGACCTTAGAAGTTCATTCCTGACAGCTCGAGGTATGATTATCATTACCCCTTTTCTTCGAATGTTATTTATAAGGTCTATACGCTTCAGTTCTTGAAGAACTATGATTGGTGAAGCATCAAATACGAACACATACCTTTTCTCACAGTTTTTCTGCTTCTTCAATATCGTTCGCCTCGGCAACGTATGGCTTTACCCCCTTCTCCCTTAGGTAGCTGATGAAGTCTTTTAATGTCATTCCGGCAATTCTGGCTGCTAGCTCTACTGATATAAGGTCCTTCCCAAGCATGCTCACTGCAAGCTCCTTGCGCCTCCTCAGTAGCCTGTTTATGATGTCTGATTTCTCGCTGTAGCCGTAGACGATGTATATGTATAGTAGTAGCTCGTCCTCGCTCATAGAGCCTAGGAAGCTTGCAGTCTTCCCCAAGACCTCCCTATCCCTATCGCTCAGCCTCTGCCACACCAGCTCAGCTACAGCTCTCCCACGCTCTGTTAGCACGACGCCGTCTCTAGATGTAACAACCATCCCTCTAAGAGCAGCGATCTCCAGAGCATCCTCGACCTCCTCGCTCCACGGACCCATCCTGTACGCCTTGAACTCTAGGGCCTCCCTCAGGTCATCTATGTACCTAGATGCTACAAACAAGGCTTTTTGAACATGAAGCTTCGAGGGAGCCCTCCCACTAAACGCGTAGAGAAGCACCAACGCCCAGTCAACAGGCTCGACTACGCTTTCCATATCACGACGCAGCTTCTCAATCAACCGGGACACGTCAATTTCTCTCAAAACTGCTCACCTCTAACCATCATTCACATCCTGCCATTGCCCTCAAAGATATATTGGCTTTTAAACATATATATGAAATGATTTCGGGTGCTAGGCTGCAACTATGAAGGTGGAGTTGCTAGGAGAGGGCGAGGACTTACTTGCAAGGGCTCTTGAAGTGAGTCACTCAAGAGGCTCTTTTAGAACCCCTGCATATGCGGTTAATGCTTTTGATATTGATAGGAAGTTGTTAAACGAGGAGGACTTGCCTGGTGTTATTGAAATTCTCAAGGTGTTTAGACCTGAGCAACTAGAGAATTTAAGTAGCGACATATCTCTTCAAGAGAAGTATGAATACTACATGATCAACTACATGAGAAGAATTCCCTTAAATCAGCTTGTAATAGCTATACCACTTCTAGAAGGGGGGCAAGGATATACATTCAGCTATGACGAAATAAGTAAGTATAGTGATTTCATTACTGAACTTATGGTAAACCATAGAGTGGACTTGATTTGTACACCAGCGTTCTCTCGCATTCCTGAGGATCACATACCAATCTTTATAGAGAAGTTCCTAGAAGCCATGGCATCCTACTCTAAGAACGTAGCTCTTACAATACCATATGCTTCTAGAGAGACGCGCGTTAAGGTTGCGGAGACATATCTCAAGTGGGCTGGTAAGAACAATATAGCGCTTTTAAACTTTCTATGTATAGATTACAATGGCTCTAACCCCATTACTAAGTACTCCTATCATAACTATGTCCTAAGGTACGTGCAATTGCTTGAGAGAGAAGTAGGAGAGCCTATAGTAATGTATGGAGTTAATGTGAAATATAGCAGAGTTTCAAAGAAGTATGATGAGCTCCCAGCTAGAGATCTTGCCTCCTATTTCGCACAAGTAGACATCTACGGGTCCAATCATAAGAGAAGGCCTATCCCTGGAGAAGTAGCAGAGAAGCTCGGAGCTGAGGAGTCTGCGAAAAAACAGAAGTTACTTAACAGAAATAGATACACGTACGTAAGCCTCGATAAAATACATAAAGATCCCAGCCTCAAACCTCCTGATATAAATGCGGAGATTATTGAGCAATTATTAAAAGCTCCCCGCAACACAAGCAGGTTTGAGAGACTGGTAAAGCTCATAAATATTAAGACCACGATTGAAGAGGCTAAAATTCTTAGAAAGTTATTCAGTAGTGGAGAGTATGGACCGTTCAAAACTCCACTTCAATATCTTAAGAGTAAAGAGGTTGTCCGCATAGATGATATCTTACTGCAAAGATTAAACATGTTCAACAGGATATATAAGCCAAGAACTAAGAGTCTTTATGAGTACTCTAGTAAGTGAATACCCTATGTTTTTATGTTTTTCAAGGGTTTCAAATCTGATATACAAGCACCATAATTAGTGTATACTAAGTTTCTGTAGAATAAGTGACTTAGCAAGTCGTTCAACTTTCGTTGAAGCTACATGCCTACTGGATCCAGTGGCTCAACAAGATCACTTGAAGTTGACCAAGCATTCACACAAGGTTAGGTTATCTAGGTTCAAGACCTCCTACTATTCTCATAGCTAATGATCATTAGTATCCCCGCCAACAGGCTCCGCTAGAGCATGCTGAAGTCGCATAGTCGTCCTTAGCGCCACAAGGGATTTCATCTTTGCCAACGATATGCTACTCTAAACCAGCTTAGTGAACACTTCTACCTCTATACTCTAGTGTTAGGTGAACAACCCCTATGCTAACGACTACTATTCCATAAGCCTCGAGTAGTGCTACCGAAGGCCACTTCCAGAGGATCTCTACTAGTAAAGCACCTAGTGGACCCGTAATGCTTATTGTAGCTAGGGAGTTGCGTAGCATCTTTCTCCCAGTTATGTGGGCTGCCACCGCGTAGCTAGTAAAGCACATCCATATTTGAACGAAGAACCAAGTTGATACAAAGGTGTGGGGTCTTGTGGATGAGGGGAATACACCTATTAGTGCTAGGAAGATGCCAGCTACGAAGAGTAGGGATGAGGAGAAGCCTTCAACCTTAGACCTAGCAGTGTGTAGTAGGTAGAGGGAGAATAGGCATCCAAGCACCCCCGACGCTACCAGGCCAGCGTTGTACACCCATGGCATGCTAGCTCGTGGAGCACCGAGGTCGCTGAACGCGTGCCTCCAGATACTAAACCAGGGGTTGAGGTATGCTGAGATAGCGATCGTGAGCCAAGCATTTACTGAGGCTAGGATCCCGGTAAGCCTCCACAAAGTTAGTAGAGCACTACCTAGTGAGCCCCGCAAGCCTGCCTGCCTACATCTCTTGAGCGCTTTAAACACCATGAGGAAGAACCCCTTTCATTACTAAGCTGCTATCAAGACCTACCACGCATTAAAACAGTTGTTACTCTTCACGCGCATGAGCCTAGTAGAGCCCGGTACCTTTATGTTAATGGTTTATTAACTCAAATATAGAGGTTGCTTTATAATTAGCCTTATGTGTCTCTCGGAAATTAAAGATCAGGCTGCTTTATAGGGTCTTGTGCCCTATTGAGATCGTGGGTGTTATTGATTGGCTCGAGTTATTCGTGCTAAATACGAAAACGGTGTTTTAAAGCCGCTGGAGAACGTAGATCTTGAGGAAGGTGAAAATGTTAAACTTGTAATAATTAGGGGTGCACGTGGTCTTATCAATGTAGTTAAAAGGATTTCTAGGGAATATAGTGATGTAAAGGAGGATCCACTAAAGATCTTATTGGAGAAGCGTAGATGATAGTACTCGATACATCAGTATTTGTAGATGCAATTACAATTATACCCTTCCTCCATGAACGCCATCAGTAGACCATCAACGTCTAGAAGGCAATCTTGGGAAGGGCATTTAGAAGTTTTGAACCTAGGCTACTAATAGTTGAGTAATCCGCTGTACCAGTATGATATGAACCTAAGTGCGTCGTCATGAACCACGTCAACGAGATAACGAGGTATGTGAACATAGTAGATTATGAAAAACTACATGAAACAGCCCTTGATACAGCTCTGAGAACAGGGTGCAGAGCTGTGGATGCGTTATTCATAGGCTACGCCAAAGAGACAGGCTCTATCCTAGTATCCGCGGATAGATTACAAATATCAAGTGCAAGAAAAGTGGGGGTGGATGCATACTATCTTCCAGAGGAATGCGATGAGCTGATCATTAGGACGCAGAAGCTGTAAATGTAGGAGTTTCATTCATACACTACCTTTATTGCCTTCACCCATGGTTATAAGTATTAATTCTTACCACAGTCAACTCCATTTACATTGTAATGCAGCTTCTCTGAACGCTATTAACAATTAGGCTAGTATGGAGAGTTCACCAGTAGAACTCCCTAGATTCGCCAATTAATATAACAAAATCCGTGTAGAAGTACCTGCATTCAGATTTAGCAATTTTTATGTTATCTACGTTATATACCCTGCTGGTCAAAACCTTACCTATAAGCTCTTCAATTTTCTGATGATCTCCCTCGACATAGACTTCAACACAGTTATCTGGCAGATTTCTAGCATATCCACTTAGATTCAGCCTCTTAGCTAACCCCCATATGAACCTTCTAAAGCCAACGTGCTTTACTTCACCACATATAATCATAGTGTAAGCCACACACTCCATGTCCGAGTAGCTCACTCTACTCACCAACAAATTCAAACTCTCTAAGCATTCTTTGGTCAGCAACGTACTTTCTTAACTTCCTAGGTACCAGCACTTTAGCATCTCCTTTGCCAATAACCTCGCCGAAAATTAATGCTTCTAAACCTTTTGACCTAAGATCCTTAACTACGTCCTCCGCGATAGTTTCGGGTGCTACAATTATGAATGCTCCATTTGTGCCAGCTGTTGCATTCGGTATTATGTAAAGCCTAGTAGCTATCTCCGCTATTTCAGGGAATAGAAGCGGGATTTCGTGAAGCTTTATTGTGGCTCTAGCTTTTTCAGCAAGTTCCTTAACAACGTAAATGCCTGGACCTGTTACATCAGTTGTTAGCGCTATGTGTTCATAACGGTTGTAATTCTCGTCATATCTAGGTAAGTACTTGTTTATTACTTTAGCGGCCTCAATGTTAGGTGTCGATATTAAATCAACGGCTTTATTCTTCATCTTCCCTAACTCACTAATACTTATACCAAACTCCTCTAGATCCTTGATAAGGGATTCATCTATTATCGAGGCCAAGTAGACGTTTATAGGTGCTAGTTCGCCTATAGGTCTTGTAGCTATCAGCTTCATGCCAATATCAACTTTATCAGCGAACATTGGTGGCTGCTTAATAGTGTCGCCTAGAACTGTAGCACCTATTAGTAACTTCCCTCTTCTTGGTTGGAGAACTTCCATGATCTCTGCATTAAGCTTCTTACTAAAGGCAACTACATTCTTCCACATCTTCTCCACGATCTCCTCTGAGATGGCGTTAATTACAGGTGCTATCCTCAAATTCTCGTAAACACCTAGTACAAAGATGTCGTTGAGCGAATTACTTATAGCACCTGCAACTTGCCTATACTCTCCAGGTTCTTCAGAAGGATCTATAATATGTATAGTATCGTTATTAACAGCTGTAAAACCTTCTGTTTTTCCTTCATGAACTGTTATGAAGTCGAAGAGGGCAAATTGATCTTCAGGGAATGGTGTTATTATTGAGTGGCCTTTACCTAAGTGTATTGGTATACCAGATTGCGCTATCTTCAGATACACGGGACCCACTAGCTCAATGAATTTTTCGGGATTGTCAGCATATCGCTGATAAATCTGTATAACTACCACGGCTCTTGAAGGTCTTATTCTCTTTATGCCATCTACATCAACATCGCATTCTGCCCCTAAGCTATATATCCTTCTATGTAACTTAACACCATCAACGCTCCTCGGGAAGACGTCAGCATCTTCTCTAGGCGCGATTATCAGCCTTGTACCCTCTAGTTCAGATCTCAACTTCTTTAACGCCGGGTAGACTACT
>CAZMCE010000054.1:0-8512 GCA_964564855.1 uncultured Thermosphaera sp.
GGAGGCTCTATTCCGAGTCTCTCAAATAGCTCTGGGTGTTTTAATGGGAGCTCAACTATTTCTCTTATTTTCTGCTTAACCTCCTCAAGATCACCTATATCCTCCCAGGTGATCCTTGGAACACCCTCTCCAACAAGTTCTGGTCTAACAGGCTGAAACCTTACTTCTACGATTGTGTCTTCTACTACATAAACCACAGCTGATGGCTGAACACTTGTGACTACGAATCTTAGTCCATAAACTGGGATTTCTACTACATCTCCACGCTTTACTGGATTACCCAAGAGGCTCTTTTTAACGATTTGAGAGAAGTACTCTGGATCAGCAATAATCCTAGTCATGCCACCCACGGGGGCAACAACTATTCGCGTAGCAGGATCTACTTTTATAGGCCTCACAGACACATAGTCTCCGGGTGCAACTCCCAAATTCCTACGAGCAGTGCCATCAATTCTTATTAAACCAGCCCCCTCATCCTCTGGGTATGCTGGCCAGACTTTTAAAACCTCACGCCCCTTAGAGCCACTAACTTCTATGAAATCACCAATATCTACACCTAGTTTCTTCATAGTCTCTCTATCAATCCTGGCAATTTTCCTACCAACATCTCTCGAGCGAGCTTCGGCAACTCTCAGTTTAACTACTCTCTCACTACTCTGCATATTACAAACACACCTCTAAAAGTACTTAGTAGGACGCCTTTATTAAGGCAAATAATCAAGACTAAGACGCTGTTGCTTTTACTGTTTTAAAAACATAGCACATTTTAATTCAAATAGAGCTATTAAGAGGTGACTTACTAGTGGTTGAGCGCATTAAGACAGGTATACCTGGATTTGACGAGATCGTTGGTGGTGGTATTCCAAAAAGAAATGTCATACTACTTAGTGGTGGTCCCGGAACTGGTAAGAGTATATTTTCAATGCAGTTTTTGTGGAGTGGTCTCCAGATAGGTGAACCTGGAATATATGTTGCGCTAGAAGAACACCCTGTACAAGTACGCGTTAACATGAAGAATTTTGGGTGGGATGTAAAGCAATACGAGCAAGAGGGTAAATTTGCAGTTATAGATGCTTTTACAGCTGGTATTGGTGAAGCAGCTAAAAGAGAGAAATATGTGGTGAGAGACCCTGATAGCGTTGAAGAGCTCGTAGACGTATTAAGAACAGCTATTAGAGAGAACAACGCGCAGAGAGTAGTTGTAGACAGTGTTTCTACACTATACTTAACGAAACCCTCTACTGCTAGGAGTATAGTACTACAGTTAAAGAAAGTTCTCTCAGGTATGGGTACAACAAGTATACTAGTCTCACAAGTCTCAGTAACAGAGAGAGGTTTTGGAGGACCTGGTGTAGAGCACGCAGCAGACGGTATCGTGAGACTAGACCTAGATGAGATTAATGGTGAGCTTGTGAGAAGCCTAGTAGTGTGGAAAATGAGAGGAACTAGTCACAGTATGAAGAGACATATATTTGAGATCACAGATAAAGGCATAATAGTGTATCCTGACAAGGTGCTCAGAGTAATACGCTAAAAAATTATAATATGTATTTCTAAGTATACTAAACTTTGCAGTGTTTACTCAATTTTTTAAACACGTCCTCCTCTACATTAACACCTTCTCTTACAGCCTCACATATCTCCCAGGGGAATACAATCCACTTCGTAGTTTGCTCGTAATAGTAATCTGGGGTGTAGGAGGACCAGGGCTTTATATAGATAGTCATCGTTCTAGTGGACTTTACCTTGTAGCTTGAGAGGTATTCAACTACTAGTTGCATAGTGCGTCCACTATCTACTACGTCATCAACTACTAGTATGTTCTTAGCTGTAATAGGTGGTAGTATTGCTAACTTTATGTACGGTTTTTCTCCTCTAACACCAATAGTCTTATAGAACTTTACCTCAATAAACCCCATATCATCTACTGAGAGAAAATCAGCTAGTATTCTACCTGGAACTAGCCCACCTTTAGCAATAGCGACTAATACGTCTGGCTTACCATTAAGTAATATTTTCTCAGCTAAAACACCCAGCGCCTTGTGTATTTCCTCCCACGTAATGTACTTTACTTCTCCACTCATACTTAGAGCTATGAGTAAAAGAGTTTTAAAGCATCTTTACGTGTATTGTTAAGCGGGCACATTGACGAGATATATTTTCATAACAGGGGGAGTTCTCTCAGGGCTTGGCAAGGGTATCGTAGCGGCATCTACTGGCATGTTACTATTGAGAAGTGGTTACAGCGTAACAGCTATAAAAATAGACCCTTATCTCAACGTTGATGCCGGTACTATGAGTCCCTATGCACATGGCGAAGTTTTTGTCACAGAAGATGGTGGAGAGACAGACATGGATATTGGACACTATGAGAGGTTTCTTGGATATAACTTGTTCAAGAAGAATAATATCACATCTGGTCAAATATACTTAAGTGTTATTTTAAAAGAGCGTAGAGGTGACTACTTAGGACAGTGTGTTCAAGTAATACCTCACGTGGTTAGTGAGATAAAGAGCAGAATAAAGGAGATCACGAGAGATTATAATGCAGATATAGTTGTAGTAGAAATAGGTGGTACAGTTGGCGATATTGAGGGGCTCCCGTTCTTAGAAGCAGCGAGACAGATGAAATTCGAAGAAGGCGATAGAAATGTCTTTTATATTCACGTGGCCTTAGCACCAGTACTACCTTCTGGAGAACTTAAAACTAAGCCAGTACAACATAGTGTTCAAGAGTTGCGAAGAATAGGTATTATACCAGACGCCATTATTGTTAGATCGTCAAAGTGGCTTGACAGCGAGGCTCGCTATAAAATCTCTCTCTATGGCAATGTACCACTCCAAGCTGTTTACAGCAATCCTGATATGCCTAATCCCTACAAAGTCCCACTAGTTCTTCATGAACAGGGATTCACAAAATATGTGGTTGAGAAACTTGGACTCGAGTATAGAGAACCTGATCTCTCTGGCTGGGCTGAGTTTGTCAATAGACTGGAGAATCCGGCGAAGAGTATTAAAGTAGGGATGATCGGTAAGTACACGAAGATCAGGGATAGCTATGTTAGTATAATAGAGGCTTTAAGACATGCAGCGGCGTGGAATAGAGTTAAAGTTGAATTAATGTGGGTTGAGGCGACTGATATTGAGAATAATCCTGAGATACTTAAATCTCTAGAAGAAGAAATAGATGGCGCTATAATACTGCCTGGTTTTGGTGTGAGAGGGGCTGAAGGAAAAATCACAGCTATACGTTACTTTAGAGAAAGAGAGAAGCCTGTACTCGGTATATGTTTTGGGATGCAGTTAATGATCGTGGAGTTTGCGCGCAATGCTGTGGGATTATCCGGTGCAAATAGCACAGAAATAGATCCCAACACTCCACACCCAGTAATAGACCTACTACCAGAGCAGAGAAATGTAAAGGAAATTGGAGGTACACTAAGACTCGGTGCGCTAAAAATACTCATTAAGCCAGACACACTGGCGTGGAAAATTTATAGTTCAACAGAAGTTTACGAAAGACATAGACATAGATATGGCGTTAACCAGAAGTATATTGATATACTTGAAGAGGCCGGTATGCAGATATCCGGGTTCAGTGAAGAGGGGTTTGCTGAAATAATTGAACTTAAAAATAGTAAGCGGTTTTATCTCGGCATTCAAGCTCATCCAGAGTTCAAGAGTAAACCGCTATCACCAAGTCCGGTATATATGTACTTTATTCAACACCTAGCTAGCAGAATATAGAATTCACAGAGATGTTTTAGCCGTATAAAAGATAACAATATGTATTAATTATTTAACGGGTGTTAAATGTGAGTGGAGGTGAACCTATAGTTATAGATTTTTCAAATATACCCTTAAAGCCTATAGGTAAAAGAGAAATTCAGCAACTTGAAATGGCCCTTCTCATTGGAACTATTTACAGGCCCGAGATCTTAGAGTTAATAAGAGATCCTGTGGAGAGAGCTACTTGGATAGATAGCTTAGCTGTGGCGGCAGCCGCTTTCGCGAGATATAAAGCAGGAATACCTGTTCCAGAAATAGCACAAGAGCTCGGGAGATCAGAAGTTACTATTAGAGGACATTTAAGCCAGAAGACGAAGGCAGGAAAGCTTGTGGCTGAGACTTTTGAGAAAATTAAACGTGGAGAATTGAAGATCACAATACCATTTTTCACACCGCCCCCCGCTGCTCCTACTGTAAATATAGAGAGTTTACGCTCAGAGCTTGAAAGATTAAGAGAGGATAAGAGACTCCTAGAAGAGAAGATACAGTCCCTTCACGAAGAGTTAGAGAAGAAATCTGGAGAGTTAGAAACCTTGCGGAATGAACTTAAAAAGAAAGAAGAGGAATTAAAAGCAGTCTCTCAGCAACTTAGTGTAGAAAGAGAAGAAGTTGAGAAATTAAAGGCTAAGTTAAACGAGTTTGCAAGTCAAGTAAGGCATATTAGAAATCTCGCCTCTGAAATAGTTAGTACCGTGAGCAAACTACTTGAATAGCTTTATGAAATTACTATAAATGATCTCTTCGACTCTTGTAGGCTCTTGACGTTTTTTCCCGGATAGGTAAGTAATCGTTTTCTCTATAAGCTCTGGTGTCATATTAAGCCCTCTATAGTAGTAGGGTGCATCACTCTCAGTTATAATGTTATCTAGATTCACCCTGTCTAGTACAGCTCTGTGTTTTTCTTGTACCAAGAAGGCTGGATTAGCTCCAATGAAGTAGCCAACACTAGTGATCTGATCTGCTAGATCGAGAGGACCTGTGTACCAGTGAAAATAAGCCTTATTAATGCCCCTAGAATATACTATTTGAAAGACTTCACTCCAAGCACCTGCAGCATGTAGATTTAAAACAGCATTGTATTCTCTCGCATATTCGACAAATAACTTAAAAATTTCAAACTGCCTATTGTAAGTTTCAGGTTTAAACTTCTTATCAAGACCAACTTCTCCTAAACATTGCACTTTATCGCCGAGATTTTCTAAGAGACCCTTGGCACTCTCCACTGTAAACTCGTGTACAACCCATGGATGTATACCAATACAGGGCTTTACGTGATTATACTTCTCCGAGAGCTTCAGAGTAGCATAACTACTATCTATGTCATCAGAAACACACACCAATATATACTTCTTCCCGTACTTACCCAGATCGCTGAGTTCTGTACAGTGAACATGCATATCTATAAACATGCTCTTCGACCAGTAGCAACGCTACGAAGTTTAAAATTCGGTGGGATTTTCTCTACCTTTCTCTCTCAGAAATTTCTTAATAGTTTCGAGTTTTTCAAGACATCTCTCACTGTTTTCTCCGTGTTTTAAGATATTAATAAGCTCATATTCTATGTCGACTTCGTCAAGTAGTATGAAGAGTGGAGAGTTTAGTTGAGCTAGCACTTTTAAAACTTCAAGTTCACATGTAGAAATCCTTAACTCTCTACACGCATTTGGACTTTTCGAAGCCACATAGAAGCCTTCGCACTCGTCGATATGTAACTCTCGTAGAATTAAACATAAATGCTCACCACTGGGTAGTAACCAGATAGTGTACTTATCAGAACCCCACACATATACCTGAAAACTACCACTATCACATATGATTATTTCTCTAATCTCGTGTTTAAATACAACGAGAGAGCTCTCTACCAAGGAGAATTTTAGAGTCCTCCTAGACGTTAGATCTTCACAATAATATATATTATTAAATTGATTACAAAGAGATGTATAATTAGTGTCCATATAGCTCCCCACTTGCTACTAAACCCTATTAGCCTTCTTAGATTATATAAAGCGCTTTATAATAGTAAAAACTGTATGATGAATTTGCCGAAGACAGAGTTGTGAAGAGTCTCCCGATGGCTGATATTGGTGTTTTAAATATGTTTAAAAGACTTGAAATGATCGTATTAGACTATGACCTGTCAGCTGTTATTAATGATGCTGACTTCTATGAAGCTTTCTGCAATACTCTCCGAGAATTTGGAGAAGAGTGTATTAGTTTTAGTGAGTTCTTAGAATACCTTGAACTAGATACTTTAAAAAATAAAATTCCGCACGTAATTCGTGAAGATGATTTTTGGAGAAAATTTCGACAACTATATGTCTCAAGGCATAGTTTTCCACGTACTGGTTTACGAGAATTTTTACTCTCAATGAGAAATCTAAGTATTAAAGTAGTGGTAGTTTCTGGAAGAGAGACCCATCCGGAGTACATATGGAGTGATCTACGCAGATATGGCATCGACGAGTTAGTAGATGACGTGATTACTATGCACGCGTTCTCCTTGCTCTCCCTGAAAGAGGAGTTTTTGTTTGATAAAACACCCCTCATTGAATATGCTAAGAATAAACACAGCGTTCTGGGAGAATTTATATGTATAGGTGACTACGTGACAGATTACTATAGTTGTATTAAGGCTGGCGGCATCTTTATCGGTATTGGTAGTGCTGCAAGAACAAGTATTCTTAAAAAAGCAGGTGTTAGTTTTATTGCTGAGAACTTCTACGAGGTATTAGTGAGACTTCGAGAAATAACATCCATGTCTCTTACCTAGGTAACTGCTAAGATGTATTTTCCATTATTACTATCGATATAAACCTCTCCGCGAGAGATCAGATTGTTAAGGGCTTTTCTGATCTTATCTTCACTAGCTATACCCGAGAGTATGTAATGGATTTCTTTTAAATTCATCGGCTTATAGCTAAGAATCTCTTTGACTATCTCTACCAGTTGATCATCGTTAGGAGCACTTGCGAGAACGATATCGTTGTCTTCATGTAGTACTCTTAACTTTATTCTCTTTGTGAGCTCGTTTACTTCCTCAGGTTTTAGCTCAATACTCTTCATTGTAATCACGCTCTGTATACTATCAATACTAAAAACTCCATTTAAACATTTTAATTTAGGGGCGACTTAATACGAGGCTCAATATAGTGTTCTACTATGATAAGCAAGTAAGGTATAGTGTTAATTCACTAATAGCTGCTATTGATAAAGCTTGTTGTAACGTGATTATAGTTCTCGCTAGTAATCTCGAAGACGTGTACATGAAGGCACATGAGATCAGGTCTCGTGGGGAGATATGCGTAGTGGCTTTCAGTCTGCTCACTACAATGCTTACGAACGAAGCCTTTCTCTCAAATCTCGTGAAACTAATTAATGACTTGAGGAGTAGAGGCTGTATTACCGTTGTAGGGGGTCCACATGCTACAGGAGATCCTCTCGGTTCCCTGAAATCACTAGGATTTGATTATGTATTTATTGGAGAGGGCGAGGATTCTTTCACAGAATTTATCCTAGAACTTCAACACGGAGGTGATGTGAAGAGGGTTAAAAGCTTAGCTTACATAGAGGGCGATAAGTTTGTCTTTACTGGTTGGAGAAGGCGAGTAAATCTTGACGATTACGACCCCTTCCCATATTGGAGAGGTATTTTTCAGCCAGTAGAGATAACTCGGGGCTGTCCTTATGGGTGTTTTTACTGTCAAGTCTCTTACATGCATGGATTTGAATATAGGCATAGAAGTGTTGAGAAAATAGCATATTATGTTGAGACATTTCTTAGAAGACATGGTAGGGATATGCGATTTATTACTCCAAATGGCATGTCTTATGGGCTTAAGACTTCTTCTCAAATACCTAGAGCTGATTTACTCGAATACCTCCTCAGCTCGATTAGAGCTATTTGTGATAAGTATGGTGGTAAATTATTCTATGGGACGTTCCCCAGTGAAGTTAGACCTGAACACGTTACAGATGAAACTATGAGAGTTCTAAGTAAATATGTAACAAATAAGAGGATCATTATTGGTGCGCAATCTGGTAGCGAACGCTTATTGAGATTTCTACGTAGGGGACATAGTGTTGATGATGTAAAAAACGCTGTAGAAGTCGCATTGAAGTATAACTTCACACCTGACGTTGATCTCATACTTGGCCTCCCAGGAGAGGAGAGAGAAGACATCTTTGATACACTTAAACTAGCTAAGTGGGTTGTTGATAGAGGTGGTAGAATACACGTACACTATTTCATGCCCTTACCGGGGACACCGCTAAGTAACACCACCCCCACTCCAATACCAATAGAGGTAATGAAACACATAGCACGCATTATTGGCTCACATAAAGGTTATGGCGAGTGGTTACACCAAGAAGAAATAGCATGGAAAATAGTTAAACTCAGAGAAGCCGGTGTTATAAGACCTAAATGCGGTCTTCAAGGGCAACAAGGAGAAAAATAAGATGTTTAATGAGAAAGTGGAGTTGTCATTTTACAAGACACTATAATTCTACATAAAGGGAAAGAAGAGAATTTAGAAGTTATCTATGTTTATCCTAGAAGAACACACTTAACACATCCTAGATGTAGCAAGAAGCTAGTTGAAAAATAACACAGAATTCGAGTGTGTAAGAAGCATGGCTTTATAGAGATAGAAATGATAGAAATGTAGTGTCAACAATTAACCTTTACAACTGAAAGCCTTGTCCTTCAGGGCGGGGATGGCGG
>CAZMCE010000055.1:0-6983 GCA_964564855.1 uncultured Thermosphaera sp.
TAATCTGAGACATAATTCCACTCAACACTATTTATTCCACGATAATACCCATATTTCTCAGATACCGTTCTCATAAGCTCGTAATACTCGTGTCCACCATACATAGCAGAGTTTATTACAAAATCAGCGTCGCGAATAGCTTCTATTCTATTCATTGTCTGATATACTCTCGCATTAACACCAAGTTCTTCAATATATCTCTTCGCAAAGCCGTAAATCATATTAAGTCTCTTCTTGTTAATATCCATAAGCCATATATCTACATTGTTCTTTAAGCTATTTTTAATTAAGAAGTCAATTATTACTCTACTAGACCAGACAGCACTACCAGCACCTATAAAAGCTATTTTAAATCTCTCCAACTAAAAACACCGCTAAGTTACTAGAGAGAAACAGGGGGAATTTAAAGTATTTAAAATATTATTTTAAACTCTACTCTAAATAATACGGCAAAGTCCTCTCTATAATAGAACTATTAATGCTAATTAGCTATATTATAATTAGCGAAAATGCTTAAAAACAAGAGTAATATGTTTTGAGTAGAGAGTACATAGGAAAGTTAAAGCGTAAAGCAAAAGTATTTCTTAGAGAAGCTATTTCTGTAGGAGACCCAGATCTAGTGGCTTTTTTCGCAGAATAAGCAATGCAATTATACGTAAAAGCTACCTATTATGAGCTTCTTTGAGTGTAGTGAGGAGTTTACTTAGTAATTTCTCGATATCTTCTACATATTGTGAGGGGTCTGGGACGAGAACTTTTTCTAAATCACTCCTCCGCTTAGACTTTAACCTGCCATAGATATAGCTTAGTGACTGGACAATTCCATTAAGAGGTCCAAGTAATCTTGTCGTGTAGCCGTAGAGACAACTATGTGTACACGAAAAGCACTCTAATCTACGTGTAGTACAAAAACGTTTACTCGGCTGTCTAGGCTTTACTCCAAGAACACTAGCATAGTGTCTATCTATTGGTGCGTGTATTGTTAACCCATAAGCGTGTAGTAAATAAGCCTTAGCACTCTTTACTCCCACACCTTTAACACTAAGTAACTCAATAGCCTCACTTATAGGGTCAATATTCTTGTCGAGGACTTGTCTAAGATCATGTCTTCTCTTAGTAAATTCTCTAATCGTGTAAGAAGTAGAGCTCACAACACCCCTCGTAACCAGCTCGTAAACCCACTTTACAGTGTTAATATAGTAATCTGTATTTCTCGACAAGTATACTGAGTATAGTATTAGCTCTTTATCACGTGGCTCATAGATTAACGTGACATATCTCGCAACACACTCCTCAAGCCTAGTACGCTTACACACCTCTTCGAAAAGCACTCGTTTATCTAGTCCTAAAAGACTTTTTGAAATCTCAACTCCACTTGGAGTTTTACAGTGAGTTTCAAGACTCCTCTCTTTAAAAACACACTCTAAGCCTTTACCAGCTCCAGCTATTTTTCTAAACACAAATCCACCACTAGATTCTTTAACACTATATAGAGGTAACAGATACGAGTAGAGTAACGTTAATCCGAAATGTACGCCTTTTAACTCCACAAGCCTCCTCCAAGTTATAGTGTTCTTACTAAAATAAACTACTTAAAAGCCTATATGTGGGTTTAAAGTGTTAATACACTTTCTTTACACTAATAATATCAAGGTGTATATATAAACCCTACCTATAATACTTCAACACATCTAGTAACTTCTAAATAGGTGAAAGAGACGTGAAGACCACAGTACTAATAGCTATAATGATCATCGTAGCTATTATTGCAGGCGTAATTGGCTACTATATAGGTATGATTTCAGCTCCTACACCCACAATTACTCCTACACCGTCACTAACACCCACACCTACACCATATGTGTGGACACCCCCTGAGAAGATCAAGGCTGCCTGGATTTATGTTGGTCCTGTAGGGGACTTTGGATGGAGCTATATGCATGATATTGGCAGGAAATACGTGCAAGAGCTCTTCAAAGACTGGCTTGAAACAACCTACGTAGAGAGCGTTCCCGAGGAGAAGCTCGTTGAAACAGTTGATAGACTCGTAGCAGAGGGCTATAATGTTATATTTACCACGTCATTCGAGTTCATGGATAAGACTATTGAAGCCGCTAAGAAATACCCTAATGTCATATTCTTCCACTGTTCAGGCTACAAGAGAGCGCCTAATGTCGGCACATACTTCGCAGATCTCTACGAAGTCTACTATCTCAACGGGTTAATAGCAGGCGCGCTCACAAAGACAGGTAAAATAGGCTATGTAGCGGCATTCCTAATACCTGAAGTAGTCAGGCATATTAATGCTTTTGCTATAGGTGCTAGAGAAGTTGGTGAACAATTAGGGAAGAGTATTGAAGTGTATGTCATCATGATTGGCTCATGGTACGCTCCTGAGAGAGCTAGGTCAGCTGCTGAGACACTAGTAACAATGTACAATGTAGATGTATTAGCATTTACAGAGGACTCTACAGCTGTAATTGAATATGGTGAGGAAAAAGGCATTTATGTTTTCAGCCACTATGGTCCAATGTTAAAGTACGGTCCAAACTACGTTGTGAGCGGCCAGCTTGTTAGATGGGAGAGAATATACGCAGATATACTCGTCAAGATCAAGTCTGGAGTCTACACGCCATACAACCTAGATAAAGTAGATTATTGGTATCTCTTATCAAGTGGAGCTGTAGATTTAGGCGCTGATATAGCATCAGACGGTTCCCCAGTAATGTTTAACCCCAAGTACATTGACCTGTTAAAAGGTATTATTGTAACAGATAAGAGAGATGGACAGAAACTAAGTGTTTATGACCTCGTATTAAAGAGATACTGGCAGATGAAAAATGCCTTCATGGTTATACCACTACAAGTATCTAGTGAAACACACAAATACGAAAACATATTAAGTATACCCTTAAATTGGGGTGGAAAACTAGGCACTATTCCATACCCAATAGCATCAGTATTTGACCCCTTCACTGGCCCACTTGAAGGATATTGCCTCTTTGACCCTAAAGAGTCTACTTCAACTTACTGTAAAGGTGCAAGTAAGGGTGCACCAGTGAGAATACCAGCTGGTGTGAGGCTAGGACACGAAGACCTCTGGACCATGGACTACTTCATGACCTACGTAAAGTGGGTTGGCTAAATTATTTTTTAACATCTCTCATCTCCTTTTCTTTTTAACATGCTTGTGGAAAGATTACATATGAGGGGAGATTAGTGAGTAGTGCAGTTTTAAGTACAAGTGTTGATACTAGTAGTGCAGGAAGCGCTAAGGATGTTATTCTCTCAGCTAGAAATATCTCAAAGAGTTTTCCTGGACCTGTTATAGCTCTAGATAGGGTATCATTAGATCTGCGTGCTGGCGAAATATTAGCTCTCCTCGGTGAAAACGGCTCTGGAAAATCCACTTTCGTTAAGATTCTCTATGGCATATACACACCTGATCACGGGGAGATCTTCGTTAGAACAGGTAAAGTTCTAGAAAAAGTAGTGATTAGTAGTCCAGCTGATGCTATGAGTAAAGGTATACTCATGGTTAGCCAAATGCCTCAACTAATTAGCAAATTAACTATTGCCGAGAACATAGCATTAACATTGACTTCTCTAAGACTACGTGGTGTTAAGAGCTTCACATCTCTTACAAAAATATTGAAAATTATTAGTGAAGAATCAGAGAAAATAGGCATAAAAATCGACCCTAACGAGAAAGTCTATAATCTTACGTACACGCAAAAACAGCTCGTAGAGATACTCAAAGCCCTGATTGTTGATGCTAAGATATTACTACTTGATGAGGCTTTAACATATTTACCACTACTTGAGAGAAAGAGGCTCTATCAGGCGCTCTTAAAGCTCAGAGAACAGGGCAAGTCCATCATGGTCATAACACACAAGATCCCTGAGGCAATGGAGATCTCTAGTAGAATTGCAGTACTTAGAGCTGGTAAATTAGTAGGTGTTGTGAATACACAAGATGCAACTATTGATCAAGTTAGAGTTATGATGTTTGGTGAAGAGAGAGCTAAACAAATAAGCTATATCAAAATACAAACTATAAGCTCACGTGGTGAGCCGAGAATAGTTGCAAAAGATCTCCACGTAGAAGACGACTACGGTAGAGAAATTGTTAAAGGAGTTGATCTAACTGTACATGCAGGTGAAGTTGTAGGTATAGCTGGTATTGCTGGAAATGGTCAGAGAGAGCTCTTAGAGGCTATTGTGGGTTTAAGAAAGATGAGGAGTGGTGAAATCTATGTAGGTAATGTTAGTGTCAAGAAAAGAGGAGTTAAAGGTGTCAGAGAACTTGGCGTGGGTTTTATACCAGATAGACTCTTAGAACACGGTATTTCGCCAGAGGAGAGTATAGCGGAGAATATTGCCGTATCAACTGTGAGAAATGGTGTAAATATACCCTGGAATGTAATTGAGGAAATGTCACGTGAACTCATAAATCTATATCAAATACTCACTCCTAGTACTAGAACACCCGTTAAATACCTCTCTGGCGGCAATATATTAAAAACTATAGTTGCTAGAGAAATCGAAAGTGCTAAAAAAGCTCTCATAGCATGTAACCCCACGAGAACTCTAGACGAAGTTTCAGCTATATACGTGAGGAGGAAGATTAAAGAAAAAACTGTAAACGAAAATCTAGCTGTTTTAATAGCTTCAGAAGACTTAGACGAGATCTTAATGGTGAGCGATGTTATCTACGTAATGAATAGTGGGAGACTTTACGGC
Source organism: uncultured Thermosphaera sp. (assembly GCA_964564855.1). Lineage (GTDB taxonomy): Archaea > Thermoproteota > Thermoprotei_A > Sulfolobales > Desulfurococcaceae > UBA285. The sequence goes on from CAZMCE010000055.1 coordinate 4,744, forward strand.
CCCCTAGCTCCAGAAACACCACGCGAAGATATTGAGAAGCTCATGGTGATGTAATTGAGATTCGTAGTGCTTAAAAGAAAAATTGTGCCTAGGTACTACAAGTGGATCTCTACGGTAGCCTCTCTAATTCTAGGTATTCTAGTCTACTTGATCATAACATTGCTAGCGGGGATTAACCCACTAGAAGTCCTCGTGAACATTGCTAGGTCTTTTATCAGCCCAAGTATTGTAAAAGACTTCTTTGTACTCGTAGCCATGGGTTGCGCATTACTAATTTCATTTAAAGCTGCCTTGTGGAATATTGGTGGTGAGGGTCAATTCTACATAGCAATGATCCCTGGAGTATTACTAACACTCTTTATCTTTAATCCTCGATATAACCCAGCACCAGCACCATTAGTAGTTCTCCTAGTAGCCTTAACAGGCGCGATCATGGGTGCCCTGTGGGCGCTTATTGCAGCTCTATTTAGAGCCTATTTGAAAATAGACGAGGTCCCTGTTACACTAATATTAAACTACATAGCTTATTATATTGTAAACTACCTAGTATTTGGGCCTTTTAAAGGCCGCTATGTCTATGGCTACTTGAGAACAGACGAAATACCTGAAATCTACAGGCTCAATGTGAGAGTCTATTTACCAATGCGTGGAGACCCTCTACAAGTAGCTTTTCAAGGCTTAACTGTACAGCTAGCTTATTATATCGCTTTACTAATTCTCGCAGTAGTAGTTTACGCGTTTACATGGTGGTTTTTTAAGTACTGTAGATTAGGGCTTTATACTAAAATTCACGGCTCTAATCCCAGTTATCTACAGGCTATAGGTGTAAGTGTTAATTACACTATTCTACTAGCAATGACTATATCAGGTGCTCTTATAGGCCTCACAGGCTCTACGTACCTGCTCTCAGAACTCGGTAGAATACCCTATGAAATTGAGAGACAAACAGCTGGCTACGGCTACTTAGCAATACTAGTATCTTGGCTCTCACTACTAGACCTCAAAATGATACCATTTTCAGCATATATAGTCTCTGCTCTGAGAAATGCCGGTATAGCTTTACAAGTAGCTGGTCTTGGCGGAGTAGAACAGTCACTCCTACTCATAGGTGCAATACTACTCACATACTCTATAACGAGGTTTCTCGTAGAGTACGAGGTGAGGATTGAATGGTAATAGAGACTACAATTATACTCAGATTAACAGCTGCATTTACAACAATGTACCTAGTAGCACTAGGACACAGCGTATTCGAGAAATCTGGTATATTAAACCTCGCTATTGACGGTGTCTTCTTCTTATCAACTGGCGTGACAACAGCCATGGTTGTTCCATTAACATGGCTTCTCACAGCTCAGGGACTCTCACTAGCACTTTCAGCAACACTAGCAGCCCTCACAGCTGGTTTAACCACAGCTATTATTGGCGTATTCATGGCGTGGACACTGACAAAATTACCTATAAGCCACGGTGCTGTAGGACTTTCACTAATGTTTCTAGGCTATGGCCTAGGCATAATAGCGGGTTACGAAGTTAGATTACGCGTTGGGAGTATTAGACCATACACATACCCAGACTCTCTGAGCATTTACCTAGCGATCCTAGCTATTACGGTATTAATAGGGCTTCTTGTTCACTTCTTCTTGACAAGGACAGCTCTAGGCACGGCTATAAGAGCTTGTGGCGAGAACCCACACGTAGCACTAGCACTAGGTGCAGATGTTTTAAAAATAAGATTCATAGCAGGTGTACTAGGCTTCTTTATTATGGGTATAGGTGCCTCACTTTTTGTATTACTATGGCAGAAATACTGGGATATAAAGACATATCTCCTAGGCTATGGCTGGTTAGCTTTTACAATAGCACTAGCAGCTGGTAGACACCCACTAGTACTAATACCACTAGCACTAATGTTCGGGGGACTCGTAGAATTTAGTATAACACTACAAGCTAGACTCGGTTTACAAGCAGACTTAGCTAAGATGTTACCATTTATAGCTGCACTTGTACTAATGATAATATATGGTTCAACAAAATTAAAAAGAATATTTGAACCACCAGGAAGTCTTGGCAAAGTATTCTATAAAGAAGAGAGAACTATATAGTGTTGAGTTAAACTTAGACTACACACCATTACTCTTAATTAGCACAGCAAATTTTAATCACAAACTACTTAGTAAACAATATCATAAAATAAATTAAGCACAAAGAACTACAAGTATTATGAGAAAACTAAGATA
>CAZMCE010000055.1:7083-8340 GCA_964564855.1 uncultured Thermosphaera sp.
AAAAACTATTTTACTACAGTACCTTTGACCTCTCTTAGCCACTCAGGTGTAACTTCTTCTGCAAAAGCTTTAAGTAACTTAGCAGTATTGTAGATGTCGCTGAGATCTACTACTTCAACTGGGCTGTGAATATATCTTGCAGGAATAGAAATTGTCCCTGCAGGTACTCCCTCTTTATTTAGTGCTATAATACTAGCATCTGTTGTACCACCTGGTATTACTTCTACTTGGTATGGTATATTGTGTTTTTCAGCTAGAGAGACTAGTAGATCAAATATTTTAGGGTGAGCTATTAGCCCTGAAGCTCCGCGGCCATCAGCTATTTTTATAGCTGGTCCTTTACCTAGTCTTGTATACCACTCACTCTTAGCTACACCTGGAACATCACTAGCAATAGTGACATCAACTGCTAATGCAGCATCAGGTGATATTGCAAAAGCAGATGTCCTAGCACCCTTTAAGCCCACTTCTTCTTGAACAGTAGCTACGAAGTACACATCTACTCTTGGATTACTCGTCATCTCAGCAGCCTTGATCAGGGCTACTATGCCAACACGATCATCAAAAGCCTTACCAGCAACTCTAGTGCTAGCAAGCTCAACTACGTCTCTATCAAAAACAGCAATATCACCAACTCTCACACCAAGCCTCTCTGCCTCTTCACGTGACGAAACACCAATATCAACAAAGAGCTCACGTAATTCAGGAACCTTCTGTAACTCCTCTGGCTTAGCTATATGTGGTGGTTTAAGCCCCACAACCCCTCTAATAAGCCTCCCATTTCTAGCCCTAATTACAACTCTCTGGTATAGTAGAGACCTCTCTACTACACCACCTATAGGTATAACTCTGAGAAATCCATCATCCTCAATATGCGAGATAAAAAACCCTATTTCATCCATGTGAGCTGCAATCATAACTTTACCATCACTACTACCACGCTTAACACCAATAACATTACCCCACGTATCAATCCAAAGCTTATCAACATGTTTTTCTAAGAGCTCAATTACAATATTCCTCACAGAGTCTTCTCTACCACTAGGTCCAGGAGCTTCAGCAAGTCTCTTTAACAACACGTAGAGTTCATCTCTCCACTCCACAAAACATCACCTATGCTAAGTGTATTACAAATTAGTAGAAAATAATTAATTTTAAATAAGCCTTTCCGAGTATATACTTTACCGCTGTTACAGATCTAACGGTGTAATACTAAGCATGTTAGAGCTTACAATATTTGTTACGATTATGGGTTAT
>CAZMCE010000056.1:0-2939 GCA_964564855.1 uncultured Thermosphaera sp.
CGCTTAAACTCGGGTCTGACGGTCCGTGAATAACTCACCACTCGTATAGAGGGCCCTCTTCATCCCTAAAAATATTATTCGACTCTAACCTTATAAGGAGAATTGTTTTATTAACACGTAAATTTCAGTAATGTTTCTACAGAGTCTATATTAATTTCTTTATTTTTTTCTCCGCTCTCTTTAATACTTCCAGTAGTTCTTCGGGTGGTACATAGCCTGGAACACTCTCTACTGGGTTAGCACCATAGACTTCGTATTCTTCTATTCTTGTTACAGCTATATATGGCACGTAGAGAACGCGATATTTATCTGCTTCATATGGGTGTTCAAACGCTTCAATAGTCTCAACAAGAATACTACTATTAACAATACCCACTTGGTTCATGAAGTCTACTATTATTGGGCAATAAGGACATTCCGGCGTCACAAAGATCCTAACGTGGAGTGGTACTTCAATAGCCTCTACTTCATCTACTACGTGTTTTGGTAATTTAACACCTTCAGAGAGATACTCGTGAACATATATAAATGGGGCGAATTCCTGACCACTTGGAAGTCCATAATATCTCACATTTCTCCTCACAGTATCATATATAAATGCTGGAATATATCGTGGTTTTAAAAACCTCGCTGAGGCTAGTTCTAGTATTTCAAAGCTCACCTTGTTATCACTAATCTTCACTAACTCTTCAACTAGTAGTTTTGCTTCCGGACACGTACTACACTTTCCACTACTACCAGGGTTAATTACTGAGTCTAATACTACTATGTCTTTCAAGTTCCTTCTAAGAGCTCTAAAAAAACGCCTCAACTCAGCTATAGTCTCTTCATCAAACAACCCGCTCACACGTGTACACCTCTAGTATTCAAATTAATAGCTAGTGTATTTTAAAGTAATATTTAGGAGTGAGTTAACTGTGAGTAAGCCCCTAGTACATAGAGTTCTCGAGATTTTACGCGAAAACCCTGGACTTAGTGTTAAAGAACTCTCTACACTACTAGATATTAGTGTAGAGAGAGCGCGAGGCTTACTTTACAAGTTAAAATCAAGTGGTTTTATTGAGAGAGCGGGTAAAGGGTATATGTTAACTGAGAGAGGATTGAGACTTCTTGAATACTTGGAAAGATCAAAAACTCTACTACATCCCGAAGAAAAACCAGTAGAAGAGACTATGAGAATACACGAGGAGGCCCCAAAGCCCACCCTCCCAGAAACCCCTACTACTGGGAGTACTCAAGTAGTAGCTGAGCTATTACAGTTTCAAAATATTATTGTAGATTTAAAGAGGAGAGTTGAGGCTCTTGAAAAGAGAGTTGAGGAGTTAGAGTGGGCTTTAAGAAACCTTGAGAAAGCTGTCCAGGCTAAGCAGAAGAGAAGTGAGAGCTTAGTTCTAGAAGAGCCTGTTATGTTCTATAGTGATGTTGTGAACAAGTATGGACAGGTCTACATTGAAAAAATGATCTCTGAGAATAAAGTCAAGAAAGTAGGCGCACTCGTAGTAGACAGCGAGTTCTACAAGGAGTTTAAAGCGAAATTCCCAATAAAGATACAAGATGTAGACAAGCTCTCTCACCACGAGAAAATACTATTAGACGAGATGAGGAGAGAAGCTATTGTTGTACTCTTCGCGGGTAAAGAGTATAGGCTTGTAGAAGAGTAATTGCAAGCTCTCAGTAGGGCTTAAACAGAGTTTAAATCCAGAGAATTTACTTAAGCTTCTACCTCCTCATACTCTTCAGTAATAACTGGCACATATCTCTCAGGACATTTCACACCATCAGGGCACCCTTTACCGTGTCTAATAGGACTCTCTAATCTACTGAGTAAGACTACACGGCTTGGTATTGACTCGCTGAGTATTTTATAACTAGTTAGATCTGAAAGCCTCTTAGCGAATTCTCTCACTTCTACGTGAGATGGCATGTTTTCTCTTGTAAGTCTCTCTCTACTAACACCTAGATACATATATGCTTTTACCTCTACGTAGTGTGGGTAGCTCTTATTAATAAACTCAGCAAATCTGTTTAAAGCCTCTTTATGGTCATTAAAATTCTTGATTATGGTTATTCTAAAAACTACTGGTGTCTTAAAAGACTTGACTAGTTCAAGTGTTTCTTGAAATAACTCCCATGCTCTGGGGACTAGGGGTCTATTAAAGTACTCGTAAGACTTCTTATCCCACGCCTCCATACTAATATAGAGTTGTGTTGGCTCTACTTCTAAATTTCTCAGTACATCTGGCCTTGTACCATGTGTAACTAGAAATGTTGTTATTCCACGCCTATGATACTCCTCTATGAGCTCACCTAACCTTGGATAGAGTATTGGCTCACCTGCAAGACTAATTGCAGCGTGTTTAGGGTCTAGAGCTTCTTCAACCATCTTCTGATCAGCGTGTGGATTGCCCTTAAACCCAGCTACTATTTGCCTATGAGCCCTTATACTCTCCTCTACAAGCACCTCTGGATCATCAACTAAAGGTGGCTTTGTATCATCCCAGTGCATACCAATATCTTCAGGCTCTATTCTCCAACAGTGAAGACACCTATTCCAACACCAGACAACTACAGGTGTCATTTGAATACACCTGTGGCTCTCAATACCATACCATAAGCACTTATAACAAAACCTATGTCTAACAATAGCCTCTCTTGTCCAATGACACCTCTTCACAGCACCAATAGTACCTATTATGTGATAACCCTGCTTAGTAAGCCTCTCATATATAGCCCTATATACTGGACTACTACTCCAAAACTCCTCTCTAATCTCTTTCACTCTCCTCCAATCTACTCTCACAGAAAACCTCCTCTCAGACTACTCATATGCACTTCTACAACGCTGTCTACTCATAGCTTATTAATCTGTCCTATTAAACTATTTTACTGGTGATGAGCGAACCCGTGTCGGAGTAGTGAAGATGGTTGGCGTTGCTGAG
>CAZMCE010000056.1:3039-8078 GCA_964564855.1 uncultured Thermosphaera sp.
TCTAAGAAATATAAAGTGCCAACAACTCTAAGCGAGGATTTTTGAATTCGAGCTTGCCTAGAAGTCCTCCAAAAGTAGTCCCTCAGCGCGCTTACTACTCTCTATATAGTGCGAGGTATAAAAGTCAATTAAACATGTCTAGAGTTCTCAGTAGGGGCTGAGAATGGGTTGGAGAGTGAGACTTATTGAAGAGCTAAAAAGACTTGCAGACCACGTAGAAGATAGCGAAGTGAAGAGAGCCCTACTTGATATCCTAGAGAGACCTGAGTTAACTTACTCTAATACAAATCCACTCGTAAAATTAGAGGACTCTCCGGCTGCTCCACGTAAACACCACTTCTTCACAGGCGGATTACTACTCCACACATTCTCTGTTGTAAAGCTCGCAGAGAAAGTCTCGCGAGTTGTTGAAGAGGTATATGGTATTAGAGTTAACAGAGATCTAGTGATTGCAGCATCAATACTACATGACATTTATAAGTACTACCAGTACATGAAAGACAATACTTACGGAGGTTACAAAATACGCGAAGACTGGTATTTAGCACACAACTACGCAATTATAGGTGAGCTCATTATGAGGAAAGCTCCTGAAAAACTCATTAGAGTTGTCTCAGAAGTTCACGGTGATGTACCTCTCACAACTATTGAGGGTCTCGTAGTGCACTTAGCCGACTCTCTAGATGCAAGACTTGGGGAGATCTTACAAAACACTATGTTATCTCGTATTAGAGAACTAGAAACTACATGTCAACTTTACAAAGTACTCGATAAGCTAATAGTAGAGCACGAGCCCGGCAAGATCTTCTCACTAATCTTCGAAAAGCCAGAGGAATTTAGAAAAATAGTTTTGAAGGCGTGTTTAAGTGATAGCTTAGAGAGCTCGACAAAGATGTGAGAATTAACTCATCACTAGTACAGTTAGTTACTAAGTCTCTGTACTCTCTAGATTTCTTTAACATATCGTAGGCTTCTGTGAGATCTCTGCTAAACAATACGTATTCGCCGAGATACTTGATAACCCACTCTATAATGCTCTTTACATCGCAATTCCAGTTCACTACACTACTCCTAACTAGTACTAGTAAATCCAGTGGTGTAGGGATGAATTCTTCTAGCTGTAGCACGTAATCAACCATCACATCCCTCTTCACGAGCAAAACATACTCTACAAAGCGATCAATAACTAGTACACCGCTCCAATTAGTTGGCGCACTAGATTTTACTCTCTCTGATATTAGCGTAAGCCACTCTGACAGATCAATTTTGCTAAACACCTTCGCTTTTACGACTAATCCGAGGAGTTTAATAGACGTGTCTATAGTCTCTTCGAAGTGTCTTAGTGTCAAGTAACAAGTGTGTCCTCGATAATGACTTAAAAACTTCATCAGAGGACTCCACACTCTAATATAACCCCACAACCCACTAGAAGCCCACTCTCGTAATATAGGTTCTCTACATAGCTCAACAGGTAGTGGCAAGTGTACTGGCAAACTTATCTTTTCTAGGTATTTAGCTAATTTTTCATAACCTCTCTCGTGAAATGGTACTAATAGAATACTCTTCAAAAGAAACCCCTCTAAATACCTTAAGAGTACTGCCACTTTTCGTATAGAAGTAAACACGTTCTTGTTGTGTTAATCTGAAATATGTGTTTCAAGGTACTCTATGCTCTCAATGAGGAGAGTCTTCTCGAGATCGCTAATTAGACTACGAATTCTCTCTTCTAGTTCTACGAGACTACTAGCCTGTACTACGACTACTACCTCCACGGGTGTCTTAGCGTGTGTTTTGAAATACGCCCACGTGTACTTATACTTTAATGGCTCTAGGAGCCTGTAAACTTCAGCCTCAGTGCTGTGTTTAGTTCTCACTAGTAGTGTTCTTGAGAAGTATGTAGTACTGGCTAAGAGAGGCTCTACGTGGTCTTCAAAGATAGTTTTCATCTCGATTGGAACACCGGGTAAGAAGAATATGTGTTTTGTATTTAGCACTAAGTGCACACCTGGTGAAATTCCAGTCCTATTGTAGAGGGGTTTAGAACCTTCAGGTATATATGCAGCTTTAACATGGTATGTTACTTCTCCTCTAACTCTACTCTTAATCATCTCTAATGCCTCACTTGAGAGTATTAGTTTGACTCCGAGAGCTTCAGCTGAAGCTTCAAGAGTAATATCATCAGCTGTGAAGCCGAGACCGCCGGTTACTAATATGATATCTGAGATTTCTAGGCAGCTTTTCAAAGCCCACGCTATTTCACTCTTATCATCTGGAACACTAATAATTCTCTTCACAGTAACGCCAAGGCTACTTAGTCTACTGGCAAGCCAGTGTGAATTAGTATCCTGTACGAGGCCTCTTGTGATCTCTGAACCCACAGTAATTATACAAGCTACTCTACATTTCACATACGCTCACCAGGCATTCTCACAGCGAGCTCCCATAGTATTTTAACTCTCTCAACACCCCTAATCTCCTCTATGAAGTCAGCAACACCACGTGGTACCAGAGCACGCCAATTACCCCCTTCAGCCATTAACCTCCTAACAGTAGTTCCACTAACGCCAGGTAGTATAGGGGTATCTTTAACACTAACACCATACACCTTGAAGAGCTCTTGCACAAGCTTATTACTACTAAAAACTACTTCTATGTATGGAGTACGTTCGAGAACGTGTCTAGGCCACAGGTAATTACTTGAAATATTATCAATGGGTATAATATAGGTTCTCGAGTAGAGATCTCCGAGTCCTCTCTTAATCATCTCAACGCGCTCACCAGCTGTAAACGGGTTCTCCATGGTGTAATTGTACTGCGCAGCTGCAATCACTATTGCTACCTCGTCAAACTCGCTGAGAATATATTTAATAGCATAGAGGTGGCCGTTGTGAAACGGCTGAAACCTCCCAATAAATAGTGCTCTTTTCAGAATCTTCACCACCCCTTCATATATGTTAACACTACATCAGGTACACGTCCTTCAAGGACATCTCTCACAGAGTCCTCTATTATTTCGAGAGCTCTCTCTACGACTTCACGTGGAGTATTTAGTGGAGGTGCTATACGCACTACATTGCCATATCTACCTACAGTCAGTAGTACAAGTCCTTTTTCCCAGGCTCTCCACACTATTTTCAGAGCTAGTGGTTTATCAGGGGTCTTCTTTATCTTATCCCTCACGATCTCTACGCCAATTAACAGCCCCTTACCTCGCACATCACCTATAACCTCAAAGCGATCGCTCATCTCTCTTAAACGCTTAACAATGTAGTCACCTAGCTCTCGTGCTCTCTCAATGAGATTCTCCCTCTCAATAACTCTCAAAGTAGCAAGAGCAGCTACAACTGAGAGAGTATGTCCTGAGAGAGTATACCCTATACCTCCCTCGGGGTAGGAGTCCATAACGTCAGCTCTACCAATAACAGCTGAGATCGGCATACCACTACCAAGACCCTTACCTACAACAAGGAGATCTGGTGTGACACTGTAATGCTCAATACCCCACCACTTACCAGTCCTCCCAACACCAGTCTTCACCTCATCATCTACTAGTAGTACACCGTGTTCACTACACAGTTTTCTCAGCTCTCTAATAAAATACTCTGGTGGAACAACAATTCCTCCATCACCTTGAATAGGCTCAAGCATCACTGACGAGATCTCGGCACTCCTCGAAGCAAATACCTTTTCAAGCTCTCTGAGCACTATGTTTGAAAGCTCTACTGGCTTCTCATAGCCGTCTACTCCATAGGGATTTCTATAGGGGTTTGGATAGGGAACTAAGATAACATCGCTAAAGGCTAAAACAGCTCTTTTAACCTCTTCACTAAATATTCCTGAAGCTGAGAATGTAATGTAGAGTGAGCCGTGAAAAGAGTCGTAAAATGACACAATGTACTTAGCTCTCTTAGCAGCTCTACTAACTAATATAGATACCTCAACAGCGTCTGAACCCGAGAAGCCGAAAAACACTTTTTTCTCGAAATTACCCGGCGTTATACTAATTAGCTTCTCAGCAAGCTCTAGCGGCTCTCTAGCATAGAAGTACACTATTGGATAACCCATGTACTTTTCAAGTTGACTCTTAATCGCACCTACAACCTCATCGTGTAAGTGGCCAATAGGGTATACTACAGCACCAGAAACAAAATCAATGTACTCTCTACCTTCAATATCTCTAATAAACCACTTTCTCGCACTCTCAACTACTAGTGGACAGTACTTGAGTGATACACCACGAGGAAATACCTTCTTATCACGCTCAACTATATCTAAAAGTCTCTTAGATAGCCCCACAGACATATAGTACACACCGATAACAATTCAAATGCTTGCTACTTAAAGACCCTAATCTTCCCGAGGATCTTTACTCACCATTATAGTTCGTTTTAGAACTTTGAATATATCGCTCCATGAGCTCTACACATTCATTAATGGTCTTACACGACTCCCACGCCTTTACGTAGAGGAGATCTCTAAATACTTTCTTCATGTCTTCTAAGTGCAGTTCTCTATCATCAATATATATGACTATCACATCATCCCTACAAAGTCCTCTCTCCTTAATCACCCTGACTACGCGCTGAGCCATAAGTGCTTTATTTGGGTGATTTTCTATTGCATGGTAGTGAAATACCCTGTCAAGACCTAGTACTCTGAGAGCTTCGAGGGCCTTTACAGGATCATTCCAGCTAAGCGTGGATACGATAAAACCTCTTCTAACAGCATACTCGAGAACCTCTAGTGCAAGTCTCTGCACCCTCACTACAATACCACTCGAATCCACGAACTCCAGCTTAGAAATCCTTGCGAAAGGTGTTTTAAGCGTAGATATGTCGTAGTGATCCCACAGAGTGCCATCGAGATCCATAAAGACTACTACACACTGACACATAAACACCCACCGCACTCTTTACTCGAACAAAACTACCTAACGCTAAGTCCACTTAACACTCTAAATAACCTAAAAACTACATCGTATTAATACAAAACCAAGTTATGCCTCTCAACATAAATATAGGTTAGTACTATGTAGTGCT
>CAZMCE010000057.1:0-8048 GCA_964564855.1 uncultured Thermosphaera sp.
TACTCTTCTCTACAAAAATACTCTGAAGATATTTTCAATAATTACTCACCTATTAGTTTAACAAATCTTCTGTTTTTAACTACGTGTCCATGTAGCTGACTCAATTAGCTGTATAATTCTCTGAGCTACATGTAGTGGTGTCATTGCAATAACCCTTACACCAAGCTCTCTAAGCTTTACAATACCCTCTAAGTCTTCTCTGAGAAGTAGTAGTTGCTTAGCTCTATAGATCCTGTAGAGACTTTCAGGGAGATCTCTCGGTATATCGTATGCTGTTATAACTGGCATAGCAATGTAAACTGCGTGTCCAAGAGCTTTTAACTTCAAAGCTATATCTAGTAGGTATTGCCACATACCACTACCAGTTCTAGTGAATATGAAGACAAAGGCTCTCTCACGTGGGAGTATAGTTAGGAATCTCTCCACTAAATATTTCCAATTAGTAGTGCTCTGAGAAACCTCTTCACTACTAGCAATGCGTGTTTTGGAAATAGTTTCAACAATTCTGTTAAATCCCTCTACACCATGTACTAGTCTACCAGAATCCCTTACTCCTAACTCATTAAAGACTATAAGGGCCTGAGCATAACCTCTCCTTGCAGTATACTGTGCAATTGAGGCAACTATTCTTGCTGAGTGTTCGAAAACGGATTGATTATAAGGACCAGTCCACATATCTCTATGTGCACCTAGTACATAGACAACTCCCTGATAACTCTCCCTTTCAGCTTCCCACACAGCTAGCTTATTTCTAGATGCGTAAACTCTCCACACAACTCTCTTTAACTCATCACCAACTCTATACTCTCTCACATCGTAAAACTCTACTCCTTCACCAGGACTTCTAGTTTTAACTAATCCCACACTTCTCGTAAAAGTGTAGAGTTTACGCACAATAACAGGCTCTACTGTAGGGGGGATTGAGACCTCAATTCTCCTTCCTACTCTAATTTCTTGAGATTTAAAGAGTCCAAGTAAATCTCTAACAACGACTCTCAAAGGGCCGATCCAATGTGTACCTGTTCTTGCCTTAAACACAAATACGAGTTCAATACTAGAATTACCTGGAACAATGAGTAGTCCTGCTTTTGCACCTTTAATAAATGAAAGTGCACTTTCATACTCTAAACTATACTCTGCGTGAAGTAGAGAGTAAATACGTCTATTTATAAGTTTATAGTGAACTACAAGCGGCTCTTTCTCAATAGTGTAATGAGCTGAGACCTCTACTTCAAGATCTTCGAGCACACCAAGCGAGATCTCAGCATATATTCTCATAGATATTAAAAGTGATATTAGTAGTGAAGTTAGTGTTAGTAACCTATAATCCAAGATCACTGCTAAAGCTACTGTAAAAGCAACCAATATAGTGTAAGCCTTACCTCTCTCTGTTATCAGTAGGCTCATAGATACTCAACTCCAAATTTTTCTGAGAGCTTCTTACTGATCTCCTCTACGAACTCTACAAGTCTCTTCACAGCTCTACTCCAGAACAATACTATGGGTAGTTTACTGCGACCAGTAGCTTTCAAGTAGAGTTTTCTAATCCAAAGCCATATTTTCTCAGCTCTTCCAGGATCACCTAGTAGCTCTCCCAGCTTTACTTGTATTTCTGGATTTTCAAATCTCAAACCCCAAACTAGTTGTGATAAGTTATCTAAAACACTGTAGACACCGACATAATCTTGAGCGGTGAGCTTAACTACTCTTGCTAAAACACTCTTTTTTAACTCTACAAATACACCTAATTCTTCTTCAAGCTGCTCTCGCAGTGGTCTATCTCTTGCAAGGATCTTGTGCTGTGAGAACATGTTGTATACGATTATTGTGAAAGTAACCAGTAGGAGTATTGTAGTGAAATGGTTTTCTAATAGTGTCTTGTAACCACTTGTTATAGTATTAATCATCACTGGTAGCCAAGTAGCAGGGTGTATTAGAATAGGTGCTATGAGCGCTATAAGATATAGTAAAATTCTAGTATCATTATACATAGTTTGCTCTAAAAGGTACTTTACAGCCTCCTCACTTTTCAAGCTTAAAACTGAGTAGTGTGTAGCGTCGAGTATAATAGCACACTTATAGCTCTTCTCACAGAGGTGGTTAAATAACTCTTCTACAAAAACCCTATATTCAGTTCTATTAGATCCTAATACCTGGTTTAAGAATATTGAGCCATCACCTAGAACAAAGACCTCTACATTACCTATAACTTCACGTGAGGCTATAGTAATATTCCTCTCTCCTGGTGGTATCCACATACCCGATCCATCTGGGTTTAATAAGTAAACATCATGAGAGGTGTTAGCTAGTACATAGCCTACTTGCATACCACCACTTACACTAGAAGCTTTATCTAATCTTAACATGTGAGTTTTATCTACATGTATTGCTACTAGTGGGTAGAAGAGACCTGGTGTTTCAGGAGCTATTGTATAGTTAGGAGGAGTATAGGTAATAGTAGGTGAGTAGTTAACTAGGATTCTATCACCATTTACTTTTATAGTGGAGTTTAGAGCTGTGAGTATATTGTTTGAATTTGTAGACTCATCTGCTACGAGTATTTTTAGTTTACTACACACATCTCTCAGCTTACTAGTAACTAATGTAGCTTCTTCTAGTGTAAATGGTCTCTCAGGAGATATTGTTGTAAAGACACAGATCTCTCCGCTAATAGCACTCAGTAAGCTCTGCTCTGTAATTACATAGACTGTGTAGTTTCTTCTAAGCATATAGACTAGTTCAAGTGTACCAAGTGAGAGAGGACTTAGAGGTGATGCACCTATTGGAATACCTGGAACTAAGGGACCTTTTTCAACTAATGCTATAAGTCCAACTAGTAGTATTAGTACTAGTAGTAATGTGGAAATGTAGTTACTTCTCCTCAGTTTTTCTCTCAACAGCGTAGACATATGTACTCAGCCTTAATAGGTAGAGTGAGGAGGAGAGTGTAGTGAAGCCGACGAGTGCTGTGAGAAGGGATGTACCCACCATACCTCTCTCCATGTATCCAACTGCTAGTAGTAACATGTAGAGAGAAAGTAGCAGAGTAAAGAGGCCTGTGATGAGAAATATGAGCATTAGCCTCCGCTTAGTTATAGAGAACTTCAAGGTGCTACACCCAGCAGTCTAAATAGCATTTCAAGTGCAGTTATAAATACACGTCCATAATCTATAAATTTCTCCTGTAAGAGGACTCCTAATTGTTGAAAGCCTGGTTGGAGGAGTCCATACCAGCCCTTCTCGTAAAAGACAAGTTTAACTGCAGAAATATATGTGAGTAGTAGGAGTGCTATTGATACGTAGAGCAGGTATTTTGAAGCTTCAAGAGGATCTACTAGTATGTAGAAGTATCTCACAAGGAGTGCTATTAAACCGTAGAGCGCTAAGGGCACAATATACCTAGATATGAAAATAGGGATTCTCGCCAAGAACTCCTCGTAAACACCTCCTAGTAGAATGTCAAATATCATAACATATACAGGAGTGTAGATCAGGGCTGCAAAACTCAAATAGAAAATCCAGGTAAGAAGGGGTTTATGTATCACATCGAGATCTCTACTATCTAGTAGTCTATTTAAAGCTATTGTATATGATGACTTAGTAAATCCTACAATAATATCAGCAGTGTTTTCTAATACACTATACAGGTATATTATACTAGAAGTTATTACAAGCAGTCTTGTTAATGGTGATGTAAGTATAACGGCTACTTGTGGTTTAAGTTCAAGTTGTGGATTTATAAGAGTACCTGTAACTAGTAGGGTAGTGAAGTATCCAATGTAATATGTAAGTAAAATAGCTGGAACAATAATTACTAGTAGAGTAAGTGGAGCTTTTAGTAGTGTTCTCCAGGGAAATTTCAAGTACTTTAATTCCCCACCTCTAAATCCAGTAGATATAGTGTCTAGTATTAAATATAGTAGTAAGCAGATAATAGTGAATACTGGTATAGTAAATTGCTGTGATAATCCAAGAATACTAGTTACTATTGCAATTGCAAACATTAAAGAGTCTTCAGTAATGAGGGTGTAAGTAATTATGGCTATTAGAAGCGTGCTTACAGAGATCCCCACAAGATCCTCTATACTACTAACACCTTTAAAAATACTAGTAATAATTTCTAGAGCTCTTACTAGTGGAGTGTATAAGGCTACAAGTACTATTATTCTCTTAGTTACTTTTATGAGTAGTTTTAGTACCAATACTCTTCACCAGTTTCTCATAGTTTTCAATTATTAATTGAACAGTTCTCTTAGAGTTTGCGTATCGGTATTCTTCATAAGCTTTAGTTATACTTGTAAATGCAACTAGTAAATCTTCTCTTAGCTTATCACTTACTTGTTTAAGATATTCTCTATGAGTAGTATTCGCATTTCGCTTTACACCTGTTAATATCTCAACTGCTTTAACAGAGTTCCAGTACATATTTAAGTAGAGATCATTGCTTAAAGCTGTGCTATCAGAGAATAGTGAACGTCTGTGTAGTAGTGTTCTAGTTCTATAAACAAAATATGTAATAATTGAGGGAATACTTAAGTGAAATTCGCGATATAGTAACACTACGCCTACTATGATTAGAGCTAAGCTAGCTATTATAACTAGTAGTTGTGGTGAAAATGTTGTTAATGTTAGTAACTGTGATAGTTTTAAATGTGGTGAGCTCGGTAATGGAGCTAATTGTGGTAGTCTCATACCTGGTAGTAGGGGCTTTTCGCTTATAGTTGTATTTAACAAGCTTAATTGTTGTGTAGGAGTAAACTCTACGAGTTTACTTATGAATTTTTCAACTTCTAACTCTCTGAGAGCTAAGGTCATGTAGCCGAGAAGATCTTGCGCGGCGGCTTTATCTCCACTACTAATAAGATCCATGAGTGCTCTTAATGCTAAGATTTCATCTACAGGTGTTATTTTACCCTGAGCTTTGAGTGTTTTAAGATGGCTAAGAATAGATTCCAGTTCACTACGTGTTAGTGTGGTGTTAGATTTGTAGAGTTTATGGAGGAGATTTCTTAACTCCTCACTCTCAATTCGAGAAATGATTTCACTAATACTAAGATCGCCTATATCACGAAGTCTATTTAAGTCTCTGGTAGAGAGTGGTAGTTTTTGAGATTTAATGAGTTTTTCAAGATCTTCAATACTTTCCGGAGCTACTTCTACACTTGGTGGATATATCTTTAAGCTCTTATTTACTCCACTTTTATCAGAAATAATTATTGTATGTAGAGTTATGTTTTCAGGTAGTTTGACTTTATCGGGGAAGCCTAGTGTGTGTCTATCTATTTGTCCTATAACTATTGGTGTTAGTATTGAGAGTAGTAGTATTAGTAGTAATGCGTAGTATTTCATGGTTTAGGCACCGGGACTTTACTTAACACCTCCTCAACTACTCTGGAAGATGTAACTCCCTGTATTTCTAGTTCAGGCTTAACTAGTACTCTGTGAACTAGGACATATTTAGCTACAGCTTTTACATCATCTGGTATAACGTAATTTCTACCTTCACAGTAAGCCCATGCTTTAGCCATTTTTACTAGTGCTATAGCTGCTCTAGGTGATGCTCCAAGTCTTATAGCTGAGTGTTTTCTCGTCTCTTCTACAATATTAGCTACATAGTCATATATTGAATTATCCACGTAAACTTTTCTCGCCACTTTAATTTCTTCTAAGACATCTTCACGGTTAAGAGTTGGCTTTAAGTTCTCAATAGCTTCTTCAATTTCATCAGCTCTCATAGCAATCTTCACGAGGCCTTGATGCGTAGTGTATCCGGTGATAATTTTTACTAAAAACCTATCTACTTGAGCTTCTGGTAGTGGAAAAACACCTTCCATTTCAATAGGGTTTTCAGTAGCTATAACAATAAATGGTTCTTTAAGCTTAAAGACCTCTCCTTCAATTGTAACTTGTCTCTCCTGCATAGCTTCAAGTAGAGCTGACTGTGTTCTCGGCGAGGCTCTGTTAACTTCATCAACTAGTAGTATATTAGTGAAAATAGGTCCTTTTCTCAACACGAAGGTGCCTGACCTTTGATCGTAAATGTAGTAGCCAATAATATCTGAGGGTAAGAGATCTGGTGTCATTTGTACACGTTTAAAATCTAAGCCAAGTAGTCTTGCTACAGCTTTACATGTATATGTCTTAGCAACGCCGGGCACACCCTCCATTAACACGTGCCCTCTTGAGAGAATAGCTGAAACTATGAGTTTCAACTCAAGATCCTTCTCAATTAAAATTTCTCTATCTATAAGCTCTTTCTTAATAATACTGAAAATTTTTGACACAGAGACACCATTCATTATTTACATGCTAATAGAGCTATAAATGTCTTATCTAATTACTTTAGTAGTTTAATAAAGAGAGCTAAGTGTGAATTTATAACTGAAAGCCTCGCCCTTCAGGACGGGGAGGAGGTCAGAAGGAGTAAGCCGGCTGATTAGTTATATTACTATCTCCTCACCTGGATGAGCAAGATAAATATTTACTCCTAGTTGTATATGTGCTTTTAGAGGTGGTTTTTCTAAGTAGTAGTGTACTAGTATAAGCTTTTTAACACCAGCCTCTATAGCTATTCTTAAAGCATTTTCTACATTACCATGTCCGTAAATATGTGCATTTAGATTATATCCTGAAGCCTCATGTATAAGTACATCACAATTCTTGGCTAACTTAATTATACTAGTACATGGTGCAGTATCATCACTATATACTATACATGTATTTTCAACATTTACTCTAACAGCTAATGCTGGTTGTGTGTAACAGGCTTCTGTAAATATTAATTTAAACTCATTTAAGTTAATAATATCACCGGGCTTTACACTATTAATTACAGCTACGTTTTCATAATCTACACCTGTAATTTTAAGTAGTGTTTTAATGTTCTCAACGAGATCTCTGTGAATATATGCTTTAAGGCTTATCTTCTCATAATTCTTAGCAAGCATTATTAAAGTAGGGAATCCTAGTACATGATCACTATGCATGTGTGTGAGGATAATAGCTTCTAAATCTCTAACTCTAAATCCACTCTCATATAGAGCTCTAGTCACGCACTCACCGGCGTCTAATAGTAGAGCTCTACTCTTAGATGGTGCTATGAGTATAGATGTGTGTCCTAATCGTGGATCTGAAACCCACCCGCCAACACCGAGAAATACTAGTTTAAGAGGCATGTACTTCACCATGATTTAGCTAAGTGTGTGTTTACTAAAAGTTTAAGCTAGTTCTAAACTACAGTTTTTTACGAGTTTTTAAAGCTTCGAAGTAAAATAGTAGTGTTGCTAGTAGTGAAATCAGCAATGTGAGGAATCTGTCTACTGTTAAACCAGTTCTCATAGTGTAAATTAGTGTTCCAATAAACACGCCTATGAAGAATAAGTCGTATATTAATAGTCTAGTACTAAGAGCTTGCCAACTAGAATGTGGCTTCTAGTTTAATAGGATTTCTAATTATAAATCCCTCTGATCCTCTACTTATGTAGCCCAGTTCTTCTAGACGCTTTAAATTATAATGTACAGTACTAGGTGGTAAATTCAAGTCTCTAGCTATATCTCTTACACTCACATCTCCTCTGCGAGTAGCAATGTAAAAGTAGATTCTCACTTGCGTATCGGTAAGTCTCCTATTACTCAACTAAAACCACACTACTACATTCTACATTACACACCATGCAATTTAACTTTTTAATAATAAAGAGCCTTGATAATGATTAGTAACTCTAGGAGCTTATTATTTGTGAGGAGAGCATTAGGGGTTCAGCTCTTATGTAGGTTTATATAGATTGATTTCATTGCCTCACCTTGTTTCCCCCGCGCCCCGCTCGGGTTTTCATCGGGCTTGGGGGCGTTTAGGGTCACCCCTAAACCCCCACATCTTGAGGTCTTTACTTCACTCATTCTTAAATATTCTAGAGTCGCTTATGGGCACGGAGTACATTCTAGCACGCTACTGGGTTATCGCATGGTGGCTGGTGTGGTAAAGGATCAATTATATAGTAGCCTGCGAGGGGAACCTCATATATAGTCGCGTTTAGCACTCTAAACAT
>CAZMCE010000058.1:0-7988 GCA_964564855.1 uncultured Thermosphaera sp.
ATAACTCCAAGTATTAGAGTACATAGTAACGTGTTATTTGTCTCTATTAGAGAGCTCCCGGCACTATTAAGAGACGTACACCTAGTACTAGACCACTACGGTGTTAAGCCACTACAATTACTGCGAGTTTAACACGTGTTTTAAATAGCTCTCAGAATTATAGTAAACATGGTGGGAATTTTTGGCTCGTGTAGTATTGCCTGAAGCTAAGATATTTAAAGAGATAATTGACGCTATCGGTAACTTAGCTGATGAAGTATCGATCACGCTAAATCCCGATGGTATGGTTATAGTGGCTATGGACGTCGATCAGTCCTCACTACTAGAAGTGAGCTTCCCTAGAGACATGTTTCTAGAATATGAGGTTGAAGAACCACAAGTTATAGGTGTCTCTGTAAGTAACTTAAAGAAAGTACTTAAACACTTAAAGAAAGGTGAAAATCTCACAATTATACCTGAAGGAGACTACGTTAAGTTCTCTATTGGAGAAGGCAGCGTATCAGCGAGGAGATTTAGATTTAGAAACCTAGAAGTAGTTACACCTCAAATACCAGAACTAGAATTACAGTTCACAGTATCAGCTCAAATTATGACGCAGGCTTTGAAAAAAACTCTTGAAGACATTGAGGAGGTAGGAGGTAGTGCGGAGTTTAATGCTAAAGAAGAAGCTTTAGTAGTTAGAGCTATGGGTGTTGGTAGGGTTGAAGTGAGGTTTGCGAGAGGATCTCTTGCAACAATATCACTAGAAGTAAGAGAACCTGCTAGTGCTGTATACGATGCCACTAAGTTAACAAACATACTCTCAGTGACTAAGATCTCTGATGTCGTGAAGCTCGAATTTGCAAGTAAAATGCCTCTCAAAGCAGAGTTTATTGTAGGCTCTGGTAAAGTAACATACCTACTAGCACCCTTTGAAACAGCTTAGTTATATTCTCGGTGTTTTTTTGAATTCTAATACCTCTCTACTAGTACATGTAGTTTTCTCAGCTCTCAATACTATTACTAAGAGACTCAACAGCTGCGAGTATACAGTACTCAATGATATTGCCACAACGCTTTATGGTCTTATTAGGCCAATAGAAGAGGTGAGGTATCTTATTAGTGAAAATAATGTTGAAAACATGCTACACACTATACTAGAGGCACATAGTGTGCAAGAGTACTATGATGAAGCGCTTAGAAAGCTGAGAGATCAGGGGTTAATAGCAATATCTACAGTATTCTACCCACTAGTAGTTATTGAAGTAGCCTCTAGGCGTCTAGACAAAGATGTTTTATCTAGTACCCAACTAGTTGATCTCGAGGAGTACAGGGTATGTATACCTAGACTAGAACACTTAATAGCTAAGCTCTTATCAATGAAGCTTTATCCATACACGCTATACGGGTATACATTGCTCTTCACTTGGCTTAATACTAAACACTTAGATTTAAAACTCCTCGCGGATTTACTTAAAAACACTAATGTAAATGTTGAGAGCGTGGTTAGAGAACTAGAGTCTATATTTGAGCACTTATCACTATTTAAGCCACAGGAACTAAATAAGAGTTTGCTAGAGTACTTAAAAGCCTTGCTAGTTAGTTAAGTAGAGAGGTATATGTTAAAGTGCTTTACGGGTGATCTGAGTGTCGAGTGAGAGTATATTTCCAAAGCTACAGCCACAATCACCTGGCCAGGAAGAAGTAGTGAAGGTACTAGCTGATAAGAAATACGAGATTGTAGGGCTCTTTGGGCCTACAGGAAGCGGTAAGAGCTTATTTAGTATAATGTATGGTTTAGATTCCGTTGTAACCGGCAGGTATAGGAGGTTTATTGTTACGAGACCATTGGTAGATGTTGTTAGTGGTAGAGAGATTTCGGCTACAGATCTCGGAGAACTCTACTACAAGATAATTCAGTCATATATTGAAGATCTAGTCTCAGGATTTGTAGAGTGGAGTAAAGTTCAAGAGTTAATTAATAGGGGTCAAGTAGTCATAGCTGACTCACACTACTTAAAGGGGAGAACGTTTGATGACTCAGTAATACTACTCGACGATGCACAGAGCTTCCCAGTGGAGAGTGCTATTGAGGTTATTACTAGGCTTGGTAGGAATAGTAGGTTAATTATAGCTGGAGACCCCGTGTTTCAGAGGAGTATCGGTAGTCGCGATTCAGCTTCAATGCTTCGCGAGCTACTACTAGGTGAGGAGAACGCTAGAATAGTTGACCTAGGGTTAAAAGACATCGTGAGGCCAGGTGCTAAAAGAGGTATCAAATTACTACTAGAGTCTAAAATGAGGAGTAGACAACTAGATGACGTAGAAAAGATTGTTCTAAATTCTGCACGTGTACACGCACCAGATGCTGATATTGTTACAATTGTTAATATCGTAGATCTCAAGAAGACTTATAATATTACTAGTGAACACGCGCCAGATGCCTTAATAATTGCTAAAGAGGGTTACCAGGGTAGAGTTATTGGTAAGGGAGGTGAGAGAGTACAGGCTATTGAAAAAGACACTGAAATGAAAATTAGAGTTGTAGAGTTAACACTAGACTTTAAACCGTTTATTAGAGCAGTACATCCAGTAAGCTGGATATATAAACACGTAGTTGACGTAGACTTCGCGGGACCGAATCTCGCAGTTAAAGTGGAGAGTAACGCATATGGTGCTTTCGTAGGTCAAAAGGGTGTACATGTTAGATTTATAGATCACTTCTTTAGGAAGATACTTGACACTGGTGTGAGGTGTTATGAGGTAGAAGTGGAGGAGGAAAAGAAAACAGAGAAGAAGTCTAGGAGGAGGTAACACTTACTGAGAACAACAGGTCTTCTGCTTATACAGCACTATTAAGATTAGTAGAACTATAATTAGAGCTAGTAGTGTAATTATCCACCATATATTGTTAATTTTAGCAAGTTCCTGTGTCTGGGTATAAGGCTCCTCCACCCTACTACTAGTAGTGGGCTCTGTTCTAGGTGTTTCTGTTATAGTGGGGGTAGGACTTGGAGGTGGAGTTGTAGTAGGAGTAGAGCTGGGTGTTTGAGTTGTGGTATGTTCTTGTTTTTCTTTAACTACCTCTTTAACTACTTGTTTAAAGTATTCGTAAACTGTACTTAGAGTTATATTTTCGCCAATAGTATTCTTGATAGTACCCTCTGTGAATACCGCTATGACCTGCGTGGCATTTATAGCTCTGTGAAGCTCTATAAAGCTCTCTACGGCTTCACTAGGTACACTTGTCTCTCTGGTGTACTCTTCAACTATAAATGGGTATACTATTAGTGAGCCCGCTAAGAGATCTACAGATATCCACCCAACTCCTAGCACATAAACAGCTGTAAATGCGTGTGGCCCATTATTAATAAACTTATATGTTACGTTTTCAACTGGTATAGTGTAGTTAAAGTTCTCAATAACAGTATAGCCGTTGACGATAACTGCTGGTATATTGTAGTAGTTGAGTAGTT
Organism: uncultured Thermosphaera sp.; assembly: GCA_964564855.1. Taxonomy (GTDB): domain Archaea; phylum Thermoproteota; class Thermoprotei_A; order Sulfolobales; family Desulfurococcaceae; genus UBA285. The sequence continues at coordinate 3,456 of CAZMCE010000058.1, forward strand.
CAACTAGAACTCTAGACATGTCATCACAATCACCCTTCTTCAACCTAACTACATCTTCAATAGATCTGGGTACAGCCTCAGGATCATACTCTATGTACTCAGCGTACACAAAGTAAGCTGCAGTTACAGCTACTCCAAGAGTAGATGCATCAGTAGTGTTTATACCATAACGTAGCTTAAACCAAGCCTCGTAATCAGGCACTACAATTTCAACTATAATTCTACTAGGCTCTCTTACGTACTTCTCTCTCACATCGCTAGGTACACTCTGCTCTACTTCACTTTTACCTGGATTATAACTGGGGTCTTGGAGGGCTAATCTTATGTAACTTAGCATTCTCCTCATAGGTTTAGTACATAGTTCAACTCTGCTAAGAATAAAGCCCTCGAAGCTCTCACTACTCTTTACAGTAAACCCAAATACTCCTAGTGTTTCATTGTATACTACACCATAGTAGACTAAGTGCTTTACTGTTTGAGTAAAACCACCTGGTAGACTAGTATTTCGTGGTGTTTCTAGTAAAAGTTCTTCTGTAATCGTCGAGTTATATACTACTATGCCGTTAAAAAAGTAGAGTACGTAGCACTCAAATTCACTACTACTCCAAGTTAACTCAGATCCTAGTATTAAGGGCTGAGCGAGTAGGACTATTAATATAAGACTAATTATGAGAGTGTATTTCACAATAACACCTACTACCCTCTAATATTTAATTATATTTAGTGATTAATATTGAAGCTTAACATACACATCAACAACTACTTGGTGTAGTCTTGGACCAACATTTCTCACTTTTCTAACTAGGGTGATGGTGTAGTCTCGTACTGAGAGCTCACTCAGCTTCCTCTCGACTAGCTCGCGTGCTTTGCTCCTCCAGTGTTCGCCACGGTCTGTTCGCACGTGTAGATATATGTGAATCCACCCGCATTCCTTAAGAGAGTTGAGCGCGTAAGATAGGTAGTCTAGTGCTAGTTCAGGATATGGCATAAGAACCCTATCAACGCTCTTCACAAGCGTAGACATAGCTATGTCTTTAGCGTCCCCCAGTAGAGGCACTACTATGTTCTCAACGCGGTTAAGTCTAACATTTTCAACCATGTAGTTATACGCGTCTGGATTTATATCTACACTGTAAACTCTGCTCGGCTTAGCGTGCTTAGCAATAATAATACTAAATAAGCCTGCTCCAGCAAACATGTTAAATAAGACTTCACCAGGCTTTACCAGCCTCGCTACTCTAATATGCTCATAGTTGAGACTTGGAGATATGTACACTCTATTAATATCTATCCTGAAAACACATCCATGCTCCCTATACAGTGTTTCACTTCTCAATTCTCCAGCAAGCCACACGTTTTTTCTAAGCCTATAAGACCCTTCAATACCTGGTAGTGAGGCCCATACAGATTTAACATAAGGTATTCTCCTTAAGATCTCCTCTGCGAGGGGTTTTAGCTCACGGGGATCCATGTTGAGGGGCGTCCTAATTAACGCTATATCTCCTATAAACTCTATTCTCTTCCAAATACTCTTAGCAAAATCCTCGCCGAGAACCTCTCTTGCAATTCTCTTCAAGAGATCTCCTCGTGTCACTTTAAACCAGCTCTATGGTGCTCACAGAGATCTCTGATAACACAGTCCTCGCAGAGTGGCTTCCTAGCTTTACATGTCTCACGTCCGTGCTCGATGAGTAGTAAGTGTAGCTCTAAGTATTTATCTGGACTAGTGCTTTGTGCCCAGAACGAACTGATCTCCCTATAATCCCTCTTCTTCACAAAACCAAGCCTACTAGTAATCCGGGTAATATGCGTGTCTACGGGAAAGACTGGCTGGTTAAAATACATTAAGAGCACAACATCAGCAGTTTTAAAGCCTATACCTGGCAATTCTAGTAGTAAGTGCCTTACCTCCTCGACAACCCCTCTCTTAATATTCTCCTCGACAAGTCTCTCCACATTCCTCTCGGCGAAGACTCTGGCTAATTCCAGTATTTTCCTAGATCTAACATAGTGCATTCCAGCTGGTTTAATGAGCTCTGCTAGCTCACTTAGAGCGAGCTCAAGCACTCTTCTAGGTGTGATCTCGCCCAGCCTGGACTTCAAGTTACTGTAAGCTCTCCAAGCGTTCTTATCACTAGTGTTCTGGCTAAGTACAACAGCAACTATGAACTCAAAGAGCGATATCCCTCTAAGTCTAGGTGCTACGAAGTCCTCTAAGTTCAGCTCATACCTGGATTTCAGCTTACTATAGATCATGTCGCCGAGTAGCAAAAAGCCCAAATCCCCCGCTTCACGGGTATATTCTCTCTCTATACCTTGGGAACGGAATAGCCTCCCTAATGTGATCTAGGCCTGCGATCCACATAACAGCTCTCTCAATGCCGAGTCCAAAGCCGCTGTGAGGTACACTACCATACCTCCTAAGATCCAGGTACCATTTATAGTCTTCCGGGTTTAATCCCTGTTCTAATATTCTCTGGTAGAGCGTGTTATAGTCGTCTTCGCGCTCACCACCACCGATAATCTCACCATAGCCCTCAGGCGCCAAGAGATCAAAGCCTAGTACTACATCGGGCCTAGACCTATCAATCTTCATATAGAAGCTTTTAACGCTCTTCGGGAAGTGTGTGAGGAAGAATGGTGTCTCAAACTCCATTGTTAATACTCTCTCTTCATCAGCGCCAAGATCGTCACCCCACTTAACATTAATACCCTTCTTCTGTAGTATTTCTATAGCTTCATCATACTTTACTCTTGGGTAGGGTGTGTTAAGAGACTTTTTAAGAGTATTAATGTCTCTCCCCAGATCCTCTAACTCTCTTCTTCTCTCCTCTAATACTCTCCCTACAATATAAGCTACTAGCTCTTCTGCAACTCTCATCATGTCCTCCATACTGTGCCAAGCTGCTTCAGGCTCGAGGTGCCAGTACTCTGTGAGATGTCTACGCGTCCTAGATCTCTCAGCTCTAAAACTAGGTGTTAAACTAAACACTTTCTCGAGGACGTATACTAGTGCTTCTAAATAGAGTTGTGCACTCTGACTTAGATACGCCTTGGTTCCAAAGTAGTCTACTGGGAAGAGTGTTGCTCCACCCTCACAGGCTGAAGCTGTAAGTATTGGTGGTGTGACTTCCCAATAGCCATTTTTAATGAAGTATTCTCGCCCAGCTGTGAGAACAGTATGCTTGATCCTGAATATTTTAGAGTAGCGTGGACTCCTAATCCATAAGTGCCTATTATCCATTAAGTAGTCTACTCCCTCACCACCTTTAATTGGGAAGTCTCTACTATACCCAATAATAGTGAAGTAGTCAGCTTCTATTTCAAAACCTCCTGGTGCTCTCTTAGACTCTCTAACTAAGCCACAGGCAATAACACTAGCCTCTAGTCCAATATCTTTTAACTCGCCTACTAGCTTCTCACCAAGTCTACTAGCATCTACAACAACTTGAATTACACCGGTAGAGTCGCGTAAGCGTACAAAAGCCTTCTTACCCACAACACTACGCCTATAAATCCAGCCGCGAATACAGACACGTAGTCCAACACACTCAGACTTTAAAACCTCCTCAATGTATTTAAATTCCACAATACTACACCACTAAACCACTACACTGAGATATCAAGTTACACAAAGACTTTAATAATTGTAGAATTGTAGAATAAAATTCTCCTCTGTGCTTTTCCTATTAGCATGAAAACTCTCAATAAAAACTCACACGATGAAACTACGTGTAAATTACTACTTTCTAATAGAGATCTCAATTCTCTCTCAACTTACTTTTTTTAAGTTTATTAGCCCTCTTATTAGCTCTCACTACTTTACTACTCATTAATACTGTCTTTGAATGGAATTCTTTAAATGTTTTTATAAGATATTCTTTGAGGCATTCTCTAGAAAGCGATGTTGAGAGTTTGTCTGTGAGGTGTTGTAGTTAGGGTAATTTTCTAGCCATTACATAGGCGTCTTCGCCATCTAGATAGTAGCTTCTTTCTACTTTGACAACTCTGTAGCCTAGTTTTTCATATAGTGATATTGCAGGTTTATTTGAGACTCTAACTTCTAAATAAGTCTCATTACACTTATAGTCTTCATGCATACTTTTCATAGCATATGCCATTAATGCGTAGCCTAATCCTAACCTCCTATGATCTCTTCTCACAGCAATGCTTACAACATGACCACTTCTCGCGATAAAGTGCTTAAAGAAACCCGGTTTTAACTCTACACGTGTCATAATATAGCCAACTACACTTCCACTAGGATCCTCAGCTACATAGAAAGCTTTACCCCACTTCTCAAGTAATTCCTCAAAGAAGCTTCTAGGATAGTGCTCAGGAAGCTCATTCATATTAATATCTATGACAGAATTAATGTCATCTATAGTAGCGTTTCTAACGCGATAACCTGGTGCCTTAGTAGATAACTTCTTTAGGGCTTCACTAAAGATCATGTGAATATCCAGTTCACTGCTCATAACAAACACCACAGTGTAATAATATATTACTCAGTATAGTACTTATAATTATGCC
>CAZMCE010000059.1:0-7950 GCA_964564855.1 uncultured Thermosphaera sp.
CTCTTTAGGGCCGAGTAGTCTTGGCTGATAAAGAGGCTGCTAAAGCAGTACTTTACATGGAGCTTTCAAGACCTCCACTAGTATTAGAGCTTGCAAAGTTAGTAGTAGAAAAGGCTATGCCTAGTAGAGTGGTTTTTGAAGGTCACAAAGTCTTACAAGCAAAACTTGCAACTGTTAAAAGCCTCGAAGAGCTAGATGCTGTTTTATCAGAACTATCCTCGCTAGATGTTAATAGTGTATTACATTATTTAAGCAGAACTTTACGCTGCTTACCTGAAGAATATATAGAGTATATTAGAGTTCTCATGGAGGCTTATGAGCTGGAGCTCTTATACTCAAAGCTCGCGTCCAGGACCCTCGAGGAGAAGCCTCTACGATACGTGAAATTAGTAGATTATAGTACTTGTACTGGTACTAGGCAGTTTAGCTGTATCTTGTCAAAGCACTTTTCAAGACTTAAAAACGCGTGTGAAAAAACAGGTGAGGACTGCGAGAGAGCGCTATCAGTGTCAATGTTACTAGACGTGTTTCTCTATAATAGATATCTTGATAATTTAAAAATACTGGAATTAAGATATGATATGTCGTTAAAAGAGTTTATAACCAGTAATCTCAGATATTTCAGAGGTCTTGGCATCGTGTACCTTGAGCCAGGTTTGGCAAGACTGCTTGAAGCTATGAAGCATGGAGAAGATCTCGTGGAGATATGGTGCAGTGGAGTAAAGACTCTCTACGATATAGCTAAGAACACTCTCTACTATACTAATAAGTTGATAGATCTCATAACACTATTTGGTATTGATAGGTTACTTAGGTACTCATTGTTGAGAGTGTTGTTTTCGAGGTGGTTGAGGCCTTGGTGAGAGAGTCTAGGAGAATTATTGTTATTGCTGATAAAGAGAGAGTACACTTTTACAGGCTCCTAGGGCTTAGCGAAATCCACGCTGTTAGTAGTTCAAGTGAAGCTCTTAAGCTACTTGAAGAGTATAAGGCTAAGAGAGATGTAGGTGTTATTTTAGTTGAAGAGTCTATTATGCAGGCTCTAGGAGTAGACTACATGACTCTTAATGAGAGGGGTTTAACACCACTAGTAACAGTAATACCAGACACGAGGGAGGCTTTAACCCGTAATCCTAATTTATATTACAGGAGACTTGTTTTAAGAGTAATTGGTTATGAGGTGAGTAGTTAACGTGCTTACTCGTATAGGGAGGACTTACAGAGTTGCAGGTCCACTCGTAGTTGCTGAGGGTTTAGAGTCTCCTAGAATGTACGAGGTAGTCTATGTTGGTAGTGAAGGCTTAATCGGAGAAGTCATAGCTGTGAGAGGTGAGAAGACATATATACAAGTATACGAGGAGACTACGGGACTTACTGTTGGCGAGAGAGTAGAGGCGACTGGTAGATTACTCTCAGCTGAGCTCGGACCAGGGCTTATTGGCTCAATATATGATGGGTTACAGAGACCTGAGCTGGAAATTGGAAGAATACTAGGTGATATCTTCATTAGGAGAGGTGTGAAAGTGAATGCTCTTGATAGGAGTAAGAAATGGGTTTTTGAGAAGAATAGTGAGATCAGAGTTGGTGAGAGAATTAGTGAAGGTGATGTCTTAGGATCTGTAAGAGAAACTCCTCTAATTGACCACAAGATCATGACACCGCCTGGTGTTAAGGGTATTGTTGAGTGGATTGCTGGAAGCGGAGAGTACACTGTAGAGGACACTATAGCTGTGATCTCGGCTGGTAGTGTAAAGCACGAGGTAAAATTACATCAAGTATGGCCTGTGAGGGTTCCTAGGCCATTTAAAGAGAAATTACCACCTAGCGAGCCTTTAATTACCGGTAAACGTGTAATTGACCTCGTATTCCCAATAGCTAAGGGTGGTAAAGCAGCTATACCCGGTGGCTTTGGTACCGGTAAAACTGTTATGTTACAGTCTTTAACGAAGTGGAGTCATGCAGATATAGCTATATTTGTTGGTTGTGGTGAGCGAGGTAATGAGATGTCTGATGCTCTTAAGAGCTTTAGAGAGCTTTTTGATGTGAGGCGTGGTAGGCCTATGATGGAGAGATCTGTCTTTATAGCTAATACGAGTAACATGCCTGTAGCTGCTAGAGAGACTAGTGTCTTGCTGGGAGTTACTATAGCAGAGTACTTTAGAGATATGGGCTACGATGTCTTAGTAGTAGCTGATTCTACGAGCAGGTGGGCTGAGGCTATGAGAGAAATTAGTGGTAGAATGGAGGAAATGCCTGGTGAAGAGGGGTTCCCAGCATATCTTGCTAGTAGACTAGCAGAGTTCTATGAGAGAGCTGGTAGAGTAGTAGCGCTGGGATCGCCAGAGAGAACTGGGAGTGTGACTATTTTTGGCGCTATATCACCTCCAGGTGGAGATTTCAGCGAGCCAGTTGTGAGGAATACTTTGAGGTATATTCAGGCACTCTACGCACTAGACTATGAATTAGCAACTAGAAGGCACTTCCCCGCTATAAGCTGGCTTATGAGCTATAGTCTCTACGTAGATTTCGTAAGAGAGTATTTAGATGAGATCTCTGGTGGTAAGTGGTTTGAATATAGGAATCTCTTTCTTAAAATACTACAGAGAGAATCTGAGCTATTAGATATTGTGAGACTTGTAGGTCCTGAGGCTTTACCAGAAGAAGATAAGTTATTACTAGAAGCTGCAAGAATGATCAGAGAGGCGTTTCTCCAGCAAAATGAATACGATCCCAATGATGCATACTCATCACTTGAAAAAGGCTTACTAATAATGAATGCTATTATAGAGTTCTACAATACAAGCCTTAAACTAGTAAAAAGCGGAGTCCCTGTATTTAAGATCAGGGAGTTAAAGTCGCCCTATATAATATACAGACTTAGGCTCTATGCGCTTGAAGAGGCAAAGAAGCTCTACGAGGAGTTTAAAGAATCATTTAAGAAAGAAGTTGAGAGTATTATAGGTGAGAGTAGTGGAAGTTAAATTATATACTAGAATTACTAGGCAAGTTTACGGCGCCAGAGGTTCACTAGTCTTTGTAAAAACACTACCTGGAGTGCGTTATGGTGAGCTTGTAGAATTAGATGTTGACGGTGATGTGAGGCTTGGACAGGTTGTAGATGTATCACAAGAGGTAGCTGTAGTACAGATCTTTGGGTCTTCTCTTGGTATTACACCTGGAAAGACTGCTGTGAAATTACGGGGTGAAAGACTCAGACTTCCAATGTCAGTTGACATGTTGGGAAGAATTTTTAACGGATTAGCACAACCTATAGATGGTGGACCCCCAGTAATACCAGAAGACTATGTTGATATCCATGGCGAGCCATTAAACCCGGCACTTCGAGAGCCACCTTCTGAATTCATTGAAACAGGTATTTCTGTTATAGATGGAATGCTCACACTTGTGCGTGGACAAAAGCTCCCGATATTCTCTGGTAGCGGGTTACCACACAATAAGATCGCTATGCAGATTGTGAGACAGGCTAGAGTTAAGGGTAAAGAAGAGAGTTTTGCTGTCGTTTTTGGAGCTATTGGTGTTACATTTGAAGAGGCTATGTATTTCCTCAATGAGTTAAGGAGAATGGGGGCTATTGATAGAACAGCTGCTTTTATAGCGCCAGCCTCAGCGCCTACTGTGGAGAAACTCGCCTTGCCGAGAACAGCTCTAACTCTAGCTGAACACTTAGCGTGGAAACACAATATGCACGTCCTTACAATTCTCACAGACATGACTAACTACTGTGAGAGCCTCAGAGAGATCTCTGCTGCTAGAGAAGAGGTTCCGGGTAGGAGGGGTTATCCAGGCTACATGTATACAGACCTCGCTACAATGTATGAGAGAGCTGGCAGGGTTTACGGTAAGAAAGGTAGTGTTACAATAATGCCAATACTCACAATGCCTGATGATGACATAACACACCCAATACCAGACCTTACAGGTTACATTACAGAGGGTCAAATAGTATTATCCAGAGACCTCTGGCGTAAGGGAATATTCCCACCAGTAGACGTCTTCCTCTCGCTCTCAAGAATGATGAAAGAGGGTATTGGCCCAGGCAAGACTAGAGAAGATCATCACCCAGTATTTGGACAACTATATAGAGCTTATGCTGATGGACAGAGATTAAGAGAAATAATAGCTATTGTGGGTACAGAATCTCTAACTGAGAGAGATAAGAAATACTTAGAGTTTGCAGATGCCTTTGAGACTAAATTTATAAATCAGGGTGAATACGAGAGGAGGACTATTGAAGAGACATTGGACTTAGCCTGGGATCTCTTTAGTATACTACCCGAAGAAGAGCTTGCTATTAGAGAAGAGCTCATTAAGAAGTATCATCCCAAATACAGGTCCCAGAAATGAGTACAGAAACCATTAAGATCCCTAGACCAACTAGAATAGAGTTGTTAAGACTTAGAAGAAGACTAGCACTTGCTCGGCGATTTCACAGTTTACTGAGAGACAGAGAGATCTACTTACTAGAAGTCTTCAGGGAGACACTAAAATCCGTAGTTGAGGCTAGGAAAAGACTTAACGAGCTGTTATTGAAGGCTTACACTAGCTACTATACAGCACTCTATCTACACGGCTTTGAAGCGGTAGAAGCATATTCCTCAACCGTGCCGACTACAGTTAAGCTACAAGTAAACTACAAGAACATTATGGGTGTGTGGAGCTACTCATATAATATTCTTGATATACCAACACCACAACCACATCTACCACTAGAACTCGCAGAATTACAATTAACTAGGAGAGAGATACTTGAACTTTTAACCAGAATTGCCGAGTACGAGAAGGCCCTAGTAAACCTTGGTGCTGAGATTAGGAGATTAAGGAGAATAGTGAATATGCTAGAGAAAGTATATATACCGAGACTTGAGAGGACAATAAGATATCTCACAATGAAATTCGACGAAATGAGGCGTGAAGAAACTATTAGAGCTATTAAAATTAAAAGAAGAATAGTAAGAGAGTAATTAGCTCTCAAAGCTGTAATTGCTTTCTAAGTAGTTTTTCAAGCTCTTCTCTAATGTTTATTATAGCATATTTTACTCTTTTCTCTTCAATAGCCCTCTTAACTTCTCTCTCAATATCAGAAAGCCTCGAAGACTCGCTAGTTTTTACTTCTATAAACAAGATCTCTTCTACAACACCGCGCGAAAGTCCTTTAAAAGCTACATAGTCAACTGGAGAGCCTAGATGTCTAAGATCTTTTGGCTCAATATTTAGACTTGAGAATAACACTAACGGTGCTAACTCTTCTCCAACTTTGCCGAGAATAGTAGTGAGACTTCTCTTCACAGCGTCCTCTCTAATTCTCTCCTCTTCTGCTAATTTCCACCTCTCTAACTGAGATTCGAAATCTCTCCTCAAAGACTCTTCAATACTTTTCTTAACTATTTCAAGCTCACTTCTTCTCCAATTATCAAAAAGCCTCTTAGCCTCCTCTATGGCGAGAACATGTATTTTCTCGCGTATACTTCTCAATTTAAACTGGTAGTAAGCCACAAGCACAATAATAACTACTAGTAACACTGATTCAAACAAGCTTTAATCACCACATAAAATATCTGTGGGAATAAAACTTAAGAAACTAGAGTTCCCTACTCTACTTCTACACCCCTAGATCTCAATGAGTCAATCAACGAAGTTGATCTTGAAAGGCTTAGTATTATTGAGGCTACTATTACCCGTAACCAGTATTTTAAACCCTCTACACCGCGAGCTCTGTACACAGTAACTACATCTAATATTTCTCTGAGTACGCTGTTAAAAACTATGAAGAGCAGGTAGAGTACTAGTATTTTCCTAAGAGTTGAGGGTTTTGTTGTAGAGGCTATGAGTACAAGTACGGGCAGTGTTGAAGCCGCTATGAGAGTAAACCTCGTAACTTTAACAACGTCTCCGTGTAGTAGTAGAGCTCCGAGTGTTACTGAAGCGTAGAGAGCTAGTATTGAGATAACTATGTAGAGTGTAGATCTCCATAAACCCATAACTAAGAGTATTAATAGTAGAGCTATCGCATAGGCTACTACTATGATGACAGCTTGCGTAATAGAGATCACTATTGAGAAGACCAGGAATGCTAGTTTAAATATGAGAGATCGTGTTGAGAGTAATGCTCGTGGAGCTCTATACTTGTAATCTAATACTTCACGAAGTACAGAAAGAAGCACAGATCTCACCCCGAGGTACAATACCTGCTCTCTCTAATATATCATCATTGAGATTTTGCCACTCACCACTACTAGACACTACGCCCTGATCTAACACAATGTACGTATCTGGTTTTAGTAGAGAAGCGTAAAATACTTCGTGTACAGCTGCAATAATAGTTTTACCTTTACTTCTACCATATTCAATGAGTTTCAACAAGGAGTCTACACCACTTTTATCTAGAAATGTGAAAGGCTCGTCTAGAAGCCACACAGGTTGATCAGCTATGAGAATAGAAGCCATGGAGACACGCTTAGCCTCTCCTCCACTGAGAGTAGAGGGATCTCGCTCCATGAGCTCTTCTGGGACAAGCAATTTCACGATCTCCCAGTCACCGGGTACTTTAAGAGAACCTAGAATAGCTCCTATCTCATCTTTAACAGTAGCCTCTATGAAGCCGTAATAGGGGTTTTGCCAACAATACCCTACAAGCTTCGCGAGATCTCTCCTTCTTAAACCCTTAACATTTTTACCCATAACAGTAACCTCCCCTTTGAACTCTACAAGTCTCGCAATAGCCCTCAACAACGTCGTTTTACCAGCACCATTTCTTCCAAGAATAACATGCACACCTGGAGTAAACTTAGCTGAAACTCCTCTAAGAGCACTCTTATTTCCATAATAAACCCACACATCAACAAGCTCCACAGAGATCAACACACATCACCACAATTATCTAATTTCTAATTTATAGTAGCTCTAAGTATATTCTCCTGAAAAATATAGCGGAAATATTTTTGATAAGAGCATCTTTATTTAACCGTAGAGAAGACTGGTTTACTTGGAGACCTTATAGTATTTTCTAATTGTCGGTACTAATACGAGGCTACCAAGACTCATTGGTATAAGGCTTTCAGCTGTTAGTAGCACAAGGAGGTAAATAGGGTCTCCACCACCAGCAATAATACTTATCAATAGTACTCCAATGTAAAGACCAACTATTATGGAGTCTACTACTACTATTATTGGAAGCATCCACCTCTTAAATCCCACTAACCTACTAAGAGCCCAGTTTACTAAAGTATATGTAAATGTACAAAGCGTCCCCACTACTACATCCCAAATACCATATGGTGAGAACATATTTGCTATTAGAGTACCGAGCGTCAATCCTACAACACTTTCAAAGCCCATAATGTATGGTAGTGGTGAGAGCACATCTGCGATTCTCACTTGTATAGGTCCATAACTAAGACCAGGCAGTACTAGCACTAATATTGCATATGTTGCTGCTAATACAACAGCATTTACTACTCTTAAGCTCAACTTCACTGCAATTTACACCTCTACACTACTACAATAATAAAACTAAGTAATAACATCACTTAGAATAAAAATAGAAATACTATTATCTAAAACCATATAGACTAAGAACATTTTAGTCTAGAAACTCACAGAGCTTTAAGAACTGTAATAGAGTTCTTGAGAACGAGTTTTCAAGGTAGATCACTAATGTGTTACTTATCATGTACGTGTTGTTTTCCTATTCTCTAATTTTACTTTAAAGTCTGAACTTCTTATATTAAAGAGAAAGAAATAGTAATTTTCACTAACTTAAAGTTGTAAAGATATATTAAGTCAAGTTAGTGTAATGCCTTATTTAGGTTGAGATTATGTGTGAGTCAAATGTGTATTATTGATGTAGATGGTAAGAAGCTTATTGCTAGAGAAGTTGCACATATGACAACTAAACAGAATGGCTTTGTCCTTTGTAGATATTTATGGTAA
>CAZMCE010000060.1:0-7721 GCA_964564855.1 uncultured Thermosphaera sp.
ACCTGTTCTTATAGTTACGTGTAGAACTAGTAGTGTTGTTCTCTGTGAGCATGAAATAGGCAATGTACTGTTTATAAGAGATCCTAATGTCAGAATTGAGAAGACAGCATTTACAGGTGTCTTACTCGTTTATAGTAATTTAGATGTAAATACAGCTTACCGCGTAGCTAGTTTTAGAGAGTACGGCTTTGTAGAGTCAATAATACCAATACACTGCACTTTAATACTTCCACTAGATCCCTTATCTCTCAGAGAGTGTCTCGCCAAAATCACTAATCCAGATACCCGTATAAAGCTCAAAGTCAGAGCTAGAGGTGTGAGGAAGACTAGTAGTGAAATATACAGATTAGTAGTTAACATATTAAGAGAGCTCGGAGTTACTGTGGAGAGTAGTAGTTCTACATGTCTCTTTGTAGAGGTAATTAAGAGTAATGTTTATGTTGGAGTAGGCTCTTGTAAACCGGTTTTTAAAGCATCTATTAGTGATAGTTGAGTGAAAGTATTGGTGTTTTTGACATGTCTATAGATGCGTGGAAAATTGTAGAAGAAGAGCTGGGTAAACCTTCGATATTTAAGAGTAGAGAGAGCTTAACGCCTGAACACTTGCCCGATAAATTACCACACCGTGAAGATGAGCTGAGAACTCTTACCTCTTACTTTAAACACCTTGTAAGTAGTCCAGGTATAGTCTCTCAGAGAGTATTAATTATTGGAGGTGTGGGTACTGGGAAGACTGCTCTATCAAGACTTTTTGGTAAGAGTTTTACTAGATTTGCAAGGGAGAAGGGATATAATGTTGCATATGTTCACGTTAATTGCCACAGAAATAGAACACTCTTCAACGTTATATATGATATAGCTCTACAACTAGCTATACCACTACCTCAAAGAGGTCTCTCAGCTAAAGAGATGTATGATGCACTGCTTTCATATCTCCAAGACCTAGATCTCCACGTCATAGTGTCTCTAGACGAATTTCACTACTTTGCTAGTGTAGCTGGAAATGACGCAGTGTATTTCTTAACTAGGACATATGATGCTTTTGAAGGAGCTAAACACGTGAATTTCATATTCATAGCAACTGACATGTCAAAACTAGCTCTCTTAGACCCTACAACTGAGGGTTATTTACTTAGACACTTTATTAAATTAGAGCCTTATACTTCACAACAATTATACGATATATTAAAGTACAGAGCTAACCTCTCACTATATGATGGAACATACGATGATGACGTATTGAAATTCATAGCTAATTATGAGGGCTCTGATAGAGGTGGTAGTGGTAATGCTAGACACGTACTCGAAGTACTACTACTAGCTGGTGATATAGCTGAGAGAGAAGGAGCTAAGAGAATTACACTAGAACACGTGAGAAAGGCTATTACAAGTCTCTCACGTGAACTAGTAAACGCTAGTGATGTACTTAAAACTCTCACACTACATGAGCTTCTCGTATTACTAAGTATTACGAGATTACTGAGACGTAGTGGTAAAAGAGAAGTAAAAATGGGCGAAATAGAAGAGGAGTATAGAGTTATATGTGATCTCTATGGTGAAATTCCACGTAAACACACACAACTATATGAATATATTCAAAACTTAACAAAAGCTAGTGTTATACACTCTTATCCTAGTAGAAAGGGTCAGAGAGGGAGGACTACTCTAGTAACTATACACTACGGTCCTCTAGACGCATTAGAAAAATTAGTATTAGAGTTAATTGAGAAGAGGAGGAAGCTTGAAGTCTAAGCGTAAAAACCCAGAAGAACTTGTTTTAAGTATTCTCAGAGAACTCGGTGAGTCTAATATTAACACACTTAGGAGGAAGACTGGTTTAAACTACTATGTTCTCTTAAGAGCTCTTGAAAGCCTTATATCGAGAGGTATTATAATTGAGAGGAGAATTGGTAGATTAAGACTCTTTGTTATGTCAACTGGTGATCAGCATACTGTTTAAAAGGACAAATACTCCAGTAGACTATACACTTCTTAACATTTGATCTAGTCAAATACCTCTCTATAACTTTACAATATGCAACACACACGACATCAGGCTCTCTACCATATTGTATAATTTCAAAATAAGGACACTCACTTCTCTCACCACACGATGAGAGAGCGTGAACCGGTAAATATATCTCTCTAGGCTTACCACCAGCAGACACAGAATAAGCCCTAATTATTATTCTACAAGAAGCCTTTTTAACACCCTTTAGGCTAATATCCTACATGGAGAGCTAAAAGGGCCCGAACCGCAACTAGTGTGGAGCCTAGGCCACGAGCACATATAAGTGGCCCGGGTAGCTCAGCCTGGAAGAGCGCCGGGCTGTGGACACCCCAAGATGAGGGGGATAGACACCCGGAGGTCCCGGGTTCAAATCCCGGCCCGGGCCCTTTACACTCAATTCTATACTCTTTAAAACCTTCCACAGCTAATTATACAAGGTGGTCTACATGGTTACACCTAGACAGGCATATTTAGCTAGTAAGCTTGTAGAGAAGTATGGTGTTATTGGACGTGTAGCTAGTAGATATCTAACTGCTGGTTACTCTGTCAAAGTACTTCACCCAACGCGTTACGGTCCTGTACATGTAGTTGCATTGAAACATGGCACTACTCTAGCTATAGATATTGCTACTGGAAGTGTTAGTGTTGAGATCGCTAAAAATATTCTTGAAAAATCTAAATTGCTGAGGGCTAAGCCAATTCTAGTTATCTATGGTAGAAGTGTAGTTGTTCCAGAGGATGTTAAGACTTTTTGCGATGAGAACGGTATTAAACTGAGAAGAATACTTGGAGAGTAGTAGTACTAGTACTCAAAACCCTTTTTAACACTACCCGCTCTTCTAAACTTACACACTTCTCTTGCAAGTTCTACCGGATCACTGTATTTTAGTATTGGAGCTAGCATTCTATTATCTAAGTATGTAGGCCAGCTCTTCACGAGATCAGTTGAGCAGCCAGTGTCTACTAGTATATATACGGGTTTTTTCTCAGTATAAGCTGTCACTAGTTCCTGAATACAGCCTGCACCACCACCGAGAACCACTAGTACATCTGAAGTCCTAGTTAAGAAAACACTTCTAGAGCGAAAAGAAACCCCTGTCTTGATCACAATCGCCTTTTCAGGAAACTCTACGTGCTCAAGTTCTAGGGGAGGAAGTATTATAACAGTAAACCCCAGTTCTAGTGCTTTATCAACTACGTACTTCATTAACCCCCAGTAACCGCCAATAACAAGCCTCACTACAGAACCACACGTAGACCACAACTCTTCTAGAAATCTACGTGATTTCAATGTAAGTGTGACATTAGGTTCCTCACTATGCGCTGCAATACCAATATACAATTCAAACACACCACGATTAATTTACCCTATAAGCCGCCGCCGGGATTCGAACCCGGGACCTCTGCCTTACCAGGGCAGCGCTCCACCAGGCTGAGCTACGGCGGCTCTCAGTGCTATATATTCTTAGATTAGAGTACTTAAAATTTTAATAATTTAGAGTCTAGTTCTACTCTCTTTCTTCAACTAGATATCCTCTCTCTTTGAGCTGTGTGTATATTTCTTCTACTATTTTTGAGCCGAAAGTTGGGAGTGTGAGGAGTTTTCTGCGTGGTGTCTTAGCTAAGTCTTTTAGTGATTTTATACCGTGCTCTATTAGTATTCTTGCTCTTGTCCTACCAATATATCTCAGTGAGACCAGCTCTAATGCGTCTTCTTTAACACCACTCTCAACTCTCTGTGCTAATGTGTAGAGTTTTTTAGCTAACTCCACATCTCCGAGAACTCTCTCAACTCTAGAGAGAGCACTTATAATCCAGCTCGCAGTGTCCCTCATATTGTAGAGGTCTCCTGGGCCAACCATATAATTCTCTAATATCTCATCTTCACTCTTCTCATTAATCCAGTCGTAGAGTATACTAGCGTGGACAACTCCTAGTAGCCAGTCATCGTAATCGTAGAACTCGCTACTCACTGGTAGAGTCTTGTACTTGAACACTTCGACCAGATCCTCGTAGTGTGAGAGAACTCTCTCAGAAACATATACACTACTCCTCTTAAAATCAGGTGTGAGTGTAATTAAGTGGAGAATGTAGAAGTCGCTGTAAACTCTAGGTTTATACTTCAAGTAGATAGTTACTGAGAACGGGTCTAAATATGTGTATGATGTTACTCTACCGAGAATTGTTGAAACTAATTTTCCCTGAACACTACTAATCATATTCGACTCCTCTAGAACATTAACCACCTCACTTATCTTTAAGCGCGAGAACTCTAAGTCACCACCATAGTGTGCTGAAAAAGTAGATTTAAAGAGCTCTACTAAGTCACTAATAGATCTAGCTTCACCTGAAACTATAGTTGAGAGTACATGTATTCTAAGACTCCTCTCAGTAAACATTTTACCCCTCACAGGCTCCGGCTGTAAATTAATATATTTAAAGCCTTCTTTAACGTCTTTAGCATCAAGTATTATTGCTTCTCCGAGTTCATCATATTGAGGTCTCCCAGCTCTACCAGCCATTTGCTTATACTCTGAAACACTAATATTAACACGCCTACCACTACCAGGATCATACCTCTTAATAGACACAAGAACTCTCCTCGCCGGTAAATTAATACCAGCAGCTAATGTTGGTGTTGCAAAGACTACTCTCAAAACTCTCCTCCTAAAAGCCTCTTCTACAATTCTCCTAGAAGTGTGTGAGAGACCTGCATGGTGAAATCCAACACCTCTCTTAAGTAACTCAGGAATAAGCTCTCTCTCAAATCTCGTAGGTGCTGATTCTAGTTCTCCTAGTACTTCGCGGAGATCCCTGAGATCTACACTCACAATACTCATCTCAGCGAGCATTTCTGCGAGCTCTTCAACTCTTTTTCTATTATGAATAAATACTAGCGTCTGCATATTTCTCTTTAAGTTATGCTCTACGAGATCTAAGACAGGTTCTCCTTCAATACTTACACACTCCTCTCTCCCATCTGCAAAGACAATTTTACTGTGTTTTTTATCAAATACTCCTTCAACTAGTTTAACAGGCCTCCAGTTAATACTTACTAGTTCGCCATTAACCCAGCTAGCCATGACATCTGGATTTCCAATTGTAGCTGAGAGTCCTAAGATCTGAAAACCCCTTCTCAGAGACCTAGCTACAATAATCTCTATAATAGGCCCTCTCTCAGGATCATTAATACTGTGCATTTCATCTACTATAATCACACCTACTCTACTAAGCCATAGTGGTTGTAGTCTCATAATACTGTCAAATCTCTCATAAGTAGCTACTATGATATTGTACTCGCCGAGGTACTCAGCCGGCTGATCATAATCACCGGTACTAATACCTATGCTCAATCCAAGATCTCTCAGCTTAGAAAACTCCTGATACTTTTCACTAGCTAGTGCTCGCAGAGGTGTTAAGTAAACACCTATCTTACCCTCTAAAGCTCTCTTGACAAGTAGCATTTCAGCTACAAGAGTCTTACCACTAGCTGTAGGTGTTGAAATAACCATGTTTCTACCGCTGAGAACACCTCTCTTAATAGCCTCTACTTGAACAGGGTTAAGTTCACATATACCCCTCTTACCCAGTAATTCAACATATGCTTGTGGAAGCCCATATTTTACTAGTTCCTTAACTTTCACTGAAACTCACACATAGATATTAAATTTAAGAGAACTTTAAAAGAGAGGTGGTAGGCTCTGCAGCAACAGAAGATCTTCCACAGACTTCTCAGCGTAGAAGAGGCTATTTCTTTAGTACTGAATAGAGTGAAATTAACACCTAAAGGCGTAGAACGTATACCTCTTCTCAATTCGCTATATAGAATTTTAGCTAGCGACATTTACGCTCCTATAGACTACCCGCCTTTTGATAGATCTGAGGTGGATGGTTATGCTGTGAAGAGCTCTCAAGTATCATGGGCTAGTGAAATCTCACCTGTAGTTCTCCACGTGAAAGGCGAAATACAAGTTGGAGAAAAATCTACTTTAACTTGTCTAGACGGAGCTCTGAGGATCTCTACGGGGGCCTTAGTACCTAGAGAGTGTGATGCTATTGTAATGGAGGAGTACACTGAGAGTAAGAATGGTAGTGTTAGAGTATATAGGCCTGTTTCTCCAGGTGAAAATATTGCTACTGCTGGTAGTGATATTTCAGCTGGAGATCTTGTACTCGTAGCTGGAACACTAATTAAACATGAACACATAGCACTACTAGCTGGTTTAGGTTTCTCAGAGATACCTGTCTACATTAAGCCGAGAATAGCTATCTTCTCTACTGGAAATGAAGTAGTGAGTCCAGGAGATCAGTTGAGAGAGGGTTGTGTTTATGACGTTAATGGCTACTTGATAACTAGTTATTTGAGAGAGCTCGGTGCTGAACCAGTTTTCTTAGGGCGTTTACCAGACAACTATAATGATGTTAAAGACGCTGTGCTCAGCGCTCTCAGCGACTACGATGTTGTTATAACAAGTGGTGGTACTAGTGCTGGTGTGAGCGATATTGTATATAGGGTTTTTGGAGATCTCGGGGAGATTGTTGTTCACGGCTTAAAGACAAAGCCCGGTAAGCCCACTGTGATAGCTATTAGTAGAGATAATAGGTTATTAATAGGTTTACCTGGATTTCCACTCTCTTGCTACATGATACTTATACGTGTTATTAAACCACTCATATCTAGGCTTACAGGTCTTAGACTCTACGAGGAGAAGTTCTACGTGAAATTACCGTTCACAATTAGGAAACATGTAGGAAGAACGTGGCTAATACCTTCTATACTCGTAGAGTCTGAGAGTGGCTATGCAGCATATCCTGTCTCACTGAGTAGTGGTAGTATATATTCTATTGTCTATAGTGAGGGGTTTATTGAGCTTAGCGAAGACTTAGATGTTGTAGAGGAAAATACTCTAGTGCCATTTTACCCTTTTAGAGAAATTTCGAGGTTAAAACTAGTAATTATCGGTAGTAATGATCCGCTTCTAGAAGACATACTAAGAGCTACTGGGCTGGTATATGTGAGTAGAATTCTCAATACTGGTAGTACTGGTGGGTGGCATGCTGTAGTTAGAGGTGAAGCCGATATTGCACCAACGCACTTACTAGACCCATTAACTAATACGTATAATATACCATTCCTCGAGAAATATAAGTTACGTGGTAGAGCTGTAATTGTTAGAGGTTTTGAGAGGCTTATTGGACTTGTAGTTGCTAAGGGTAATCCCAAAAACATACATGGTATAGAGGACTTCTTGAGGAGTGATGTGAGAATTGTTAATAGAACTAGGGGTTCTGGGATAAGGGTCTTTCTAGATCTCAGCTTGAAGAAATACGCGGAGGAGAGAGGTTTAGAGTGGGGCAGAGTTGTGGAGAGCATTAAAGGCTACACTTATGAGGTTAAGACCCACACAGCAGTAGCTTTAGCTGTTAAACAGGAAAGAGCTGATGTAGGATTAGCAGTAGGCTATGCTGCTAAGTTATATGACCTGGACTTTATACCACTAAAGTGGGAAGAGTACGATTTCTTAATACCTAAAAACAGACTTGAAAAGGAAATTGTTAAAGATTTTCTCAGAGCACTGAGAAATATAGATCTTTTGAAGCGCATAGCTAGGTTCCCAGAGTACTATAGATTTCCAGATGATATAGGTCAAGTAAGAGCTGAGTAGTGCGTTACAACTGAAAGCCTCGCCCTAAAGGGCGGGGATGGCGG
>CAZMCE010000061.1:0-7360 GCA_964564855.1 uncultured Thermosphaera sp.
AGGCTTATATAAGTCTGTGTAAAGCTCTATGAATACTTGATCTCTAGTCAGGGGCCCTGGAGATTAATACGACCTCTACTTGACTAACACCAGCTATGCTACTAATGATGTGTTCTAGAGGCTCTGTGCCACCTTCTATGTTTTCAGGCATAGTTATCAGTACTCTAAGCGCTTTAATACCAAAAGCTATGGGCTCCAGATCCCATATTTCAAGCTTATAGTCAGGTGGGAGACTCTCCTTAATTTTCTCGACGATTCTGCTCAGATCTATGGTGATGTCTTCAGGATAGATCTTGAGTACGACAGCTATTCGAGCCATACAAACTCACCTATGGTCCTATGAATCCACAAGCAGGACACTCGTACTTAACTCCCAGTTTCCTACACTTCTTACATCTACGTATAGTAACTTTACCACAATTGGGGCAGGGAAATTCTACTCCATACTCTCCTGGAGTAAATGGCTTTCTACAACTACTACACAACGGAGGTGATGCAGGCTCTTCTATTTTAACTAACTCTTTTGCAACACTACTCAATCAACATCACCATACAGTATTACAGCTAAGAAGTGAGTGATTATATTTGAGCTTAATAAACTATTACTAAAAGCTACTTCTCTATGTTTTTAATTATTTTTCTTTATAGCGGCTTCCTCCACAGCTCAGTTATTCTTCTCCTTTTAAGAGAGAAGACTTCTCTATCAACATACTTATAGACTGTCGAGTGTGCTCTACCTTCAATTAGCATTTCTACCGCCCTCTTAACAATACTACTCACTTCATAATCTGCAATAATTGCAACATAGGTCTCATAAATTGAAATATAAGCATTAGTCATTTCCTCCAGTATTTTTCTAGTTTTACCGTTTTCTCCAATAATTCTTCCAAGTACTCTCTTGATGTGGTTTGGTTTATCACCAACGTATTGTCTCACATCAATTACTTCTAACACTTGATCGTCTTCTAAGAGTCTAAACGCCCTCTCGGGACTAAAGCCGTGAGCTATAGCTCTTACAATGTTTTGTGCTTTAATCAGGTCTAGGGCTGTGGTACTCTGAAAAGCCGGCTCTATAACAACGCTTCCACTTGAAGAATCAACCGTAATAGTTGTTTTTGTTTTTTCTTCAATTTCTCTCTTAACTCTCCCATTATCTCCGAGAAGAACTCCAACTCTTTCTAATGGGATCTTCTCATAAATTCTAGTCACTCCCAGTATGAAGTGCCCCTGCCCACTACCTTGACCTTTATGTGGATTTACATGACTTATTGCCATTCTACACCACTACAGAGTTATTATAAACACTAACTTGTTAAATGTGTTTGCTAATAGACTGACAAATAAATACATGAAACCCGGAATCTTCATAAATGTTACTAAATACTCTAGTGTAGATAAAGGAAAATAATGTGATAACTACGAGTAGAAATGAGTTTTATGATAGTTGAACCCCTCTTTCTTTTAGACATGGCTCAATTCTACTCCATATTTGCTCCTTGTAAATATTTAGTTTTGCCTCTTTAACAAAAAACCTGTATATATTTTCAATATCTCTAATCAGGAATTCGAATGCATTAGGATGTGAGAGTTCGACTGCTTGACTTACATCTATGACAACGATGTCAAGATCAGGCTTGATCATGATATTGTACTCAGAAAAGTCGCTGTGAACAAGCTCGGCTTTACAGACAATTTTTCTCAGCTCTTCACATGCTAGTTGAAAAACACGTTCAAGCTCATCGCTGGTAAGCTCTTTGTACACCTCTACTAAGAGGGGATAGCGAGCGTTTTCTTCCCCGAGAAACTCCATTACGAGGACGTTGTCTAAGCAAGCTATAGGCTTAGGAACTTTAACTCCGGCTTCATACATTCTCTTTAAGTTTCTGAATTCTTTATGAGCCCAGGCTATAATTAGCGACCTTGTATCTTTAAACCGTATTTTCTCGAAGCGAGGATCACCAGTAATATACTTATAAATACTTTTCCTGAACTCAGCACTAGAAGTGAGATATATTTTCACAGCTAGTGGTTCGCCTAAAAAACTATATGCGAGGTATACTCTAGACTCCTTACCTGTACTTATTACACCATTTAGTTTTCTCAGAATTCTTTTTCTCATAAGTTCAAGAACAGTTTTAACAGTCGCAGTGTCAAAGACTTCTTCTACAACTTCGAATAAGTCCTCGTCTTTAACCCTCCTCTCCCACATTCTAGTTTTTTCTCTCAGTAAGCGGTCAATTTCATCTCTCTTCATATTAATCCGCTTAGAGCATCAATGAACTCTTTAGGCACAATTCTCCGCTCTACAAGTATATTTACCTCGCTCTTACTGTATTTGTATATGAGGTCGCACTTATCGGATCCAGCGCCCCAGAGCCCAACAAGAACGACATCTCCTTCAACAATCCACACTTTTTTCCGTAGTTTACCGGGTATTCTAGCTTTCCTCTCATAACCATCAATACACCTCACTAGCACGTAATCTCCTCCTAGATGCCTTATTACACCACAAATAGTTGTTCCCTCCTCAGCACTGGGAAACGGCGTTTCCACTTTAACTCCTTCCGATCCTCTGCTCTTTTTACCCAATAAATCACCTCAATAACTCTAAACCTCCAGGCACAATATACTCTATATTATCAGCCTTTATTAAGAGAACAAAATCACCAGGCCTTATTCTCAAGAGATCAGGCCTTCGCTTGATAGTCAACTCACTCCTACTACTCTCACTTACAATTATTATTTTATCCTCCTCCACGCTTTTAACAAAGTAGCGCTCTACTTCTACTCTACTAGGACACTTTAAATCTCCACTCCAATATGCTGTTAGGTGAGCTTCTTCGTAAACGTTGCTACTAAGATTCAATAGGGTCAACTTATTCCCTCTTAGATCTTTTATAATGCAGAGAGAATCTCTATATATAACTACATCCCCTCTCTCTAGTACGGGTATTCTGAGAGAATATGTTACTATCCCCCTCCACGTGCCTCTTCTATGATCAAACCTTACCGCTTTAAATGAAGTTGTAATTTTAGCAGAGAACTCATGTGAGAGAGCTTGTACCACTCTCCTAGCTATTGCAGCGTCGTCGAGCTCGATGTCTATTCCACCATCACTATACTTAATATCTACAAGCTCACTTTGAGAGATTAGTTTTTGCAAGTATCTCTCTACACTCTCTATAAGACGCGGTGGCGGGTTTTTCTTAGTGAATCTTATTTGAATAAGATGTGTATGCGTACCAGAGCTTCTAGCTATGCATCGAGGACAAGCTCTATATTCCACGCTACCTTGCACCTCCTCTATCACGGTGAAAGTAGTGTTTTCGGCTTTCAAATAGATCTTTAAATGCGTGCTAAACTCCGATTTCTTCTGGGTGATGTCGAATACTTCGAGATCGATTAATTGAAGACCGCTTCTAATACACCTACTAATCTCCAAGGTCCCCGTAGCCTTTATAATATCTTTTAAACTCATAGGAACACGCCACTCTCCTCTAAATAGCCACGAATAACACTTAGGACAAATAATTAGCTCTAAGACTGGTTTATGCTCAAATACACCTATATATTTCTTAAAGCAGTCAATACAGTAACCACGTATAAGTTGCTCACGTGGAAACTCCCGGCCACAGCGTACACAGAAGCGCATTGCTCTAGAACCTTACATAAATAGCTACTCTTACATCGTTAATGCTTAAAACAGCAGTAGAATTCACGAGACCAGCTCTTACAGCCGCTTCAACAATATTTCTACCTATTAGATTACCCTGCGTAGAGGTTTTAAGTACTTCGAGCGCCTCTCTTATACTCATTAATTCACCTTTGTAGAATGCTGGATTTACATAAATACGTATATTTTTCTCGGAATCTACTATTGTAGTTCCGAGTAATTCTTCATCACATGCAGCTACTAGAACCTCTCCATTAACCCTATATACTTTAACATAGACTTTTAAATGATCATCGATCATCTAAAACCTACCATTAGAAAGCCTGGAACGTTGTCTCAGCACCACATGCTTCACACTTTAAAGTAAAGATCTTTCCCCTCTTATATAGCCTTGTGTGCACTGATCCACATGTAGGGCACTTAACATATTTCTGGATAAATCTCTCAAGAAGTTGATTTACTGCAGATGAGCTATATTTACCTTTTAGCTCTAATTGACCAGCTTCATTTATAGAACCAGGTGTATTAAACTCTTTCATAAAGTATCTTTTCAACAACTCTTCATCTCTCCCTAAAACACGGGCTATATCCCTAAAGTTCTGTATAATCGTTTTCCCCCCAATAATCAGCACTGAAGCACGGGGCATTTCAAATACCTCTTCACTCCCTCTTCTCCCTGCTAGCCTTGAAAAAGCACGCTCTAACAACTCCTTGTATGAGTAGTGTATACCGTTATTTCTCATAATTCAACACCACTCAATTATAGTGCTCTACCTCTTTTATAAAAACCCATGTAGAAACCTATAGTAATAGAGGTATTTCAAAGAGTTTAATTCGGGAGTCTTAAATGCGTGTTTACATAGAGACGTACGGCTGTGCTCTTAATAGAAGTGATGAAGCTTTAATAGTAAGCACATTAACTAAGAGAGGACATATGATAGTTGGTGGTATTGAAGATGCAGACGTGATTATTATTAACACGTGTATTGTAAGACAGGAGACAGAGTACCATATGGCTAGTAGAATCAGAGCTATATATGAATACTGCGTAAGAACTGGTAAAAAGCTTATTGTAGCTGGTTGTATGGCTAAAGTAGAACCCTATACAGTGAGCTTAATTGCGCCAACTGCTAGTCTAGTTTCACCGCAAAATGCTGATAAAATTCACATCGCGGTTGAATATCCTAATCGCATATTGCTAATTAGCGGTAGTAGGAGTAGAGATGTTATTGGTGTGTGTAGAGGTAGTAGTATTGTACCAATACCCGTACAAGAAGGTTGTTTAAGCAACTGCTCTTTTTGTATAGCTAAACATGCTAGGAGGCAGCTTGTAAGTCACAGCATAGAGGCTATTGTAAAAGCTGTACAAGAAGCAGTAAGTTCTGGTGCTGTAGAGATAGAGTTAACTGGCATGGATCTGGGTGTTTACGGTATAGATCTATATGGGAGGAGAGTATTGCCTGATCTAATCTGGGAAATAATAAGTAAAGTCTCAGGGAATTATATGGTTAGAATAGGTATGATAAACCCTGAACACCTCTTAAACTTCCTTGATGAACTCATAGCCGTGTTAAAAGAGAATGAAAAAGTATACAAGTTCTTACATATACCATTACAATCTGGTAGCAATAGAGTTTTGAGACTCATGAGAAGGAAATATACAGTTGAAGAGTATAAGAGTATAGTTAAAGAAGTAAAATCCAAGATCCCGGAGGTAAGTATTGCAACAGATATAATTGTAGGTTTTCCAGGTGAGAGTGACGAGGACTTTAAAGAGACAGTAAGAATGATAAAAGAACTTGAATTTGAAAGAGTCCACATAGCTGGTTATAGTATTAGACCACTCACATTGGCATCTTCAATGCGTCAAGTAGACACACAAGTAAAGAAAAAGAGACTTGAATTAGCATTAAAGACGGCTATAAATACTGGTATAAAGGTCAGACAGAAATACTTGAACTCTATTGTAAGTTGTTTTATAACAGAGAAAAATAAAACATGGGTTGGTAGACTCTCCAACTACATACCCGTCGTAATCAGAGGTCCTGGGAGCGCCTCGCTCAATTATGGTGAGTGGATAAATGTACATGTTGATGAGATAACGTTTTTTGACATTAGAGGATATGCGTTAAAATCCTAAACCTGTGGAAACCTTAACTACAACGTCTTCTAAAACTAGATCTTTACTCGAAATACTCTTTACGGTATCTATAATGTCGTTCACAACTCTTAATAGATCGCTTTGTCTAATTGGGAGGCTCATAGGATGTAACTTAAGTCCTATTATAATTCTCTTGCTAGACGCTTCAAGCAAGCTTACTTTGATGTCTTCTTTAAAGAGAGGTGTTTTAAGAGAACCCAGTGCTTGAATTATTTCACTAACTTTACTAGCAAGGTCTTTACAGATCTCTTTATAAGTGATCTCTACGACTAGTCGTACATATATAGGAGTTATCCTAATAATGGAGTGTAAAATAATGTCATTGCGAACATAGTACTCATTGCCGAATACATCTTGTATTACTAGGTACTGAGAGTCTGTCTTTACTAACTTACCACTTATAATATTATTGTATCCAGGTATAGCTATGTCAAGTGATTTAGCTTTGAAAATAGGGCTCATTTGTATGGCTAATCCCGCAATATATGGCTTTATTATGTCAAACATAGCTATAAATACTACTAGTGCAAATACGCCAATTAATACTAGTACTATCCAGGACTGAGGTGAAAATAGTAATATAGTTGTTGAAAAAACAACAAAGAACCCTACGAGATCTATGAGTCTTGTAACTATTTCGCGTCCACGTGGAGATAGAACCCCTCGAACTACAAGGGCTTTAAGGAGTCTTCCAGTAATAAATCTCACTGTAATTACTAATAGAGCTATTGCCGCAACTATTAGTAAGTTGTACAGTACTACGTTTAAAAGCGGAACTTGATTACTAGTAGTATTGGTGCTGTTCACAGCTTAGTTCAGCCTCTTATTTTCTTAGCAAACTCTGTGTTTGGTGCTAACACGAAGAGAGTATATCCTGGTTCTAGTACTATATCACTACTCGGTGGTAAAATATTGTCCCCACTGAAAATAGCCAGTACGTAAGCACTATCTTCTTCTAGTTTCAACTCGCTGAGTTTACTGTAAGCAGCCATGTCTGTCTCGCTAATAGAGATAACGTATATTTTCCCTGCGGGGACTTCGTGGACTTCTCTTACTGAAACCATCGAGGTAAGAGTCTGTTTGAGTGAGCCGGCGAGGAAACTTGGTTTAGTGAGAGGTATTCCTAGTCGGAGCCGCTTAACGATATCTGCTATATGCTTACTTCTAAATACACCTATCCTAATAGGTACTTCATAAGCGCTTGCCATAGCAAGAATAAGAAAGTTTACTTCATCTCTACCGGTCAACGCGAACACAGCGTTTATTTCTCTCAGGTTAACGTATTCGTGTAGAGGTATATTAGTAACATCGCCTTCAATAAAGAACACATCTCCTAACTTCTCGAAAACGCTACGTCTCCTAGGATCTTTCTCAATAACAACAACTTCTTCTGTTATTTCTCTAAAAGCAGGGTCAGAGAGCAACATTTCAGCGGTATCTCCGCCACCAACAATCAGAAGTTTAAGCTTAGTTACCATAAAATTTCATCCTACCCATATAATTACTATATTAATTTAGTTATAAAG
>CAZMCE010000062.1:0-7291 GCA_964564855.1 uncultured Thermosphaera sp.
AGGTAGGTGCTAATGTTGTAATATGTCAAAAGGGTATTGATGAGGTTGCTCAGCACTTCCTCGCCAAGAAGGGTATTTTAGCTGTGAGGAGAGTTAAGAGGAGTGATCTCGAGAAGCTCGAAAGAGCTACGGGTGGGAAGATCGTAAGTAGTGTAAGAGATCTAAAACCAGAAGACTTAGGATACGCGGCACTAGTCGAGGAGAGGAAAGTTGGCAATGATAAAATGGTGTTTATTGAGGGCTGTAAGAACCCCAAGGCCGTGACTATACTTGTACGTGGAGCAAGCGACATGGTACTTGACGAAATCGAGAGAAGTCTAAAAGACTCTCTAAATGTTCTCAGAAACATCTTTAAAACACCAAAAATATGCTCTGGTGGCGGTGCCACTGAGTTAGAAGTTGCCATGAAACTCAGAGATTACGCTACAAAAGTTGGCGGTAAAGAACAGCTCGCTATAGAGGCGTTTGCAGCTGCACTTGAGGAAATACCAATGATACTAGCTAGCTCTACTGGTAAAGACCCACTTGAAGTATTAATGAAGCTAAGACAGCTCCACAGCGAAGGTCACATACACGCCGGTATTAACGTCGTCACTGGTGAAGTAGTTAACAATATGATTGAGGAGAACGTTATAGAGCCTCTACTTGTAAAAGAGGCTATGATAAAGACTGCTGCAGAAGCCGCTCTAGCAATTATGAAAATTGATGATGTAATAGCAGCTAGCCCTGCTAAGAAAGAGAAGGAGAAAGAGAAAGAAAAGAAAGAAGAGGAAGAGAGCTTTAAACCCCCATCAGAGTTCTAGAGAGAAGAATCCGGCAGTGCACTTTAATTTATAGTTCTTCAATAATAATTGTTTTTTAAATCCCTTTATTTCTCATCCTTTAAACCGTGTTTAACTTAGGTGTGTTTTACTGTGAGTGAGAGAGAGTGGGATATTAGGGCTATATATAGGCATGTTATTAAGACAAAACTTACACGCTTCGAGTTAGCGAGAATTATTGGAGTAAGGGCTTTACAGCTGGCTATGGGAGCTCCACCACTCGTAGATGTAAGTAATATGCCAGTAAAGGATCCTGTATACATCGCTATAGTTGAGCTATTAAATAGTCGATTGCCAATGTCCATACTAAGGCCAGCAGAAGGTGGTGGATACGAGCTTATCTCAGTCGACAAGCTTATTACACCAGAAGTTAGGAGATATCTTAACTCTATTCTCGAAAGCTGGGATATTAGTCGTAGAGTCTAAGATATACTATAATGCTGTAGACTTTGTTATAAATGTACCATTAGAAAACAGTGTATTTAGAGAAATATACGAAAAGTTGTTTAAAGAACATGGATTATTGGTATTTCAATTAAAAACAACACCTCCAATTATAAGAGTAGTAGTTTATGAGAAGACTACTCCCAGGCTGACTCGGTATAAGTGGCTTTTAGCAACAATAACAGTTGTAACGGTATTCCTCACTGGCTTAGGGCTAAGTGAGGGCCTCGAAAACTTGCAGTCTATTATTGGATACAGTATACTGTACATAGACAAGTACACTACTTCAATACTCTACACTACACTATTCTTACTAGTTCTTCTCTCACATGAGCTAGGACACCTTTATGTAAATAGACGTACAGGTATTCAGAGTGAGGGCCCTATCCTAATACCTGCACCGCCAATTCAACTCGGATTTATAGGTACATTTGGCGCTGTAATATTTACTAAGACTCCCCCATGTAGTAGGAAAGATCTTGCAAAACTAGGTGTGAGCGGCCCTATTACAGGTTTTATAACCGGAACACTAGTTGGTTTCATAGGATTATTTCTCTCGCCTGTAATACCATTGGAGATTGCTGAGAAGCTTATTAGAGAGGGTGTGATAACGCAAATTAATATATCTAATTTGGCGCTAGAGTTACTACTAAGACTACGCCCAGTACACGGAGTTCTCATTATTCATCCACTACTCTTCATAACATATGTCATTTACATGGTCACATTTCTCAATTTACTACCAATAGGACAACTCGATGGGGGACACATTGTAAGAAGTATTATGAGTGCGCGTAAGCACCGGCTACTAGGATTTCTCGTATCAATCATACTAATAGTATTAGGATTCTCGCTCATCATGATCAGTGAAACCGGGTACTTTTACCTGAGTCTTGGATTACTAGTTACATTTTTACAGCTTATAGTTAATAGAGGTATTCATCCAGGAGCTGCTGATCAATACGATAAGTCACGATGCAAGCTCTGTCTTTTAGCATATATAGTACTACTACTTCTCACCACACCAGTACCGGTGTTTTAATGAGTAATACGCGGTACTTTTACTACGGTTAGGAGAAGATATGTACTCATATAACTATAAAACCACAAACAAGACTCACACTAGAGTAACACATAACTCACATACAGGGACTAGTGTGCAAGCTAAAACTAGTATTTGGATGTTGAGAGGGCCTGTCCTCGTAATAGCCGAGAAGCCTAAAGCGGCTAGGAGAATAGTTGAAGCTCTTTCACAACACTTTAATACGAGAAAATACGGTAATATATCGTATTATGAAATCAGGTCTATTTCACAAGTAATATATGTTGCCAGCGCGGTAGGTCATCTCTACACATTACACACTGAGCTGCGAGAATACCCTGTTTTTGAGTATAAGTGGGTTCCTGCATACATAGCTGATGAGGAAAAAAGGTACACGCGTATCTACCTCGAACTTCTCAGCAAGCTTGCTCATGAGTGTTTATACTATGTAAATGCATGTGACTACGATATTGAAGGAAGCGTTATCGGTTATCTTATAATAAAATTTCACGGAGACGAGAAACGTGCTTTTAGAGCTAAGTTCTCTAGTCTAGTACACAGTGAGTTGAGATCCTCTTTTGAAAATCTGATGCCACTAGACTACAATATGATAGAATCAGGGCTTTGTAGGCACGAACTAGATTGGATTTGGGGTATTAATGTTAGTAGAGCATTAACGAGAGCTGTTTTCAACGCCACTAAGAGAAAAATTACTCTGAGTGCTGGAAGAGTTCAAACCCCAACATTAAAGTTTATTACAGAGAGGGAGATAGAAAGAGCATTGTTTATTCCACTACCACAATACATGATAACCGTTAAACTTAGAAAAGCTAATAGAGTGTTCACTGCGGAATTTACAGAGAACCCTGTTTATAACATTAATAGTGCCAATATTATTAAGAGTACTGTTTTAAGAGATAAATACCTCCTCGTGCGAGAATACACAACTGAGAAAAGAAAACTCACTCCACCACCACCCTTTAATCTGAGCGACCTCCAGTATGAAGCTGCCAGAATATTTGGTTTTAGTCCTATGAAAACTCAGAAAATAGCAGAAGACCTCTACCTAGAAGCCCTCATAAGTTACCCGCGAACAAATAGCCAGAAACTTCCCCCAACATTAAACTATAAAGAAATACTACAGAAACTCTCACGTATAAGTAAATATGAGGCCCTAATTTCTCAGTTAATAAGAGAAACACGCGGCGTTTTAAGGCCTGTGGAGGGCGAGAAAGAAGATCCAGCACATCCAGCAATATATCCTACTGGCAATATTCCACAGAATCTAACAAGAGAACAGTGGGCTATATACGATCTCATTGTGAGGCGTTTTCTAGCGGCCTTCGCGCCGAGTGCTATAATATCTTATACAAGAGCACTCCTAGAAACCTCCTCTGCAGGTTATAAGTTTACATGTAGCGGCGTTATTGTAGAATTCCTTGGCTGGCTTACATACTATCCTTATCACATCCCTTCAACAAAAATACTACCTAAACTAGCACGTGCTGAGCGCATTGAAGTTGTAAATGTAGTAGTAAGAGAGTCTTATACAAGACCTCCAGCTAAGTTAAAGAAAATAGATGTTTTGAAGTGGATGGAGAGCGTTGAAATAGGAACAGAGTCTACTAGAGCCCCTATCATAGAGAAGTTGTTTGAGAGAAATTACTTGAAGAATACTAAAAGTGGTATTGAAATAACTGATCTGGGGCTAGGAGTGGTGGAAGTTATTTCCCGGTTTTTCCCCGAACTCACGAGTATTGATCTTACCAGGAAATTTGAACAGTTAATAAGTGAGGTTAAAGCTAGTGGTAAGAGCCGGTTACAGGTAATTGAAGAGGCAAAGGGCGTTATAAAGAAACTCTTAGAGAACTTTAATCAACAAATAAATAATATTGGAACACTCCTCTCGACTCGGCTAGGTATTACAGATAGCTACGTGAAGTGCTCTATACCAACTTGTCGTAGAGAAGTTCATGAAAACTCTCTCTGCAAATACCACTACGAAGCACTTAAAAAGCTCCGAGACTCATATGAGGAATGGTATCAGCGTAAAAACATAACATATAAGGAGTATCTTAGAAAACTATTAAATATGAAAAGCACAGGTATGTTTATACGTGATGTAATAGAGCATGTCGAGCTCTGAGAACTACCATAAAATAGAACACACTTTTATAAATTATTTCTCAGCATTAACGCTAAATTACCTATATAGGGTATTTTGAATACGTAATTCCCGATCGAAAGAACTTTACCTACAACTCTCTTCTGGTTAACACCAAGATTTCGATCAAACTCGCCAATGTCAATGATCGCGTTATTATCGCCTTTTGTGATATAATAGTATTCCCCATTACTATATACTATGTTAATTACTCTGTGAATAATTAGTTTATTCTCAATTCTGCTCTTATAGACTATTATGTCACCCGCCCTGATCTCATCTGGTTTACAGCGCACAATGAACACTATATCGCCCTCTCTTAGTAGTGGAAACATACTACGTCCTTTAACAATCGCGGCCGGTACTTCACGCGAAAACACCCCTAATAGTAATGCAAAGAACACTAATATGAGTATCATAAGTAATAGTGGTGTTAGTCTAATTGACATGCTCGAAGCAACCTACTCTTCTTTAATCTCGTCGAGGTCAATTATGATCTCTTTTGGTTTTCTCTCCTCCTTGAGAGTGGCCTTCTCCGCCCTACCTCCTTCGATCTCGATACCAGTTCCAACTTTAAGTTTACTCACTACACTCTTCCAGGAATATCCACACTCTTTGCACTTTAACACGCCCATTATAGTAAGAGTTATTCTCCCCTCTCTATCTGGTAGTGGTGATATGAGGTTCCATGTCTTTACAACATCTACGCTGCTTGAACCACACTTAGGACACAGTAGTGCCTTTTTCTCTTTTTTCAAACTAGTACACCAGTAATAAACATACTGAGACTAGTATTATAGGAAAGGGTATTAAAACGGTTTCCACGAAACTCGCTCTCTTGTGAAGTTTTAAAGTCAAAATATACACTAGTATAATTGGTAAGAGAATTATTAGTTTGCTGTGTACTATAACATAATATAGTGGTAAGAGAGAATATACTGTACACGTTAACACAACGTAGATTAAAAGATTTTTAATTTTACCATAAAGTACTCTTGTAGATACCATCCAGATCACATATGACATTACTATATTAGCTATTAATAGTATATTAGTCACTGCTAATACCTGGTGTTGTGAATGCTGAGTTATAGTATAGTGGAAGAGCCCTTTATAATAAGAGATGTAAGAGCCAGAATGATTCTTGACAGTAGGGGTAATCCAACAATACAAGTTAGGGTTATAACTGAGAGTTATGGTGTAGGAGTGGCAAATGCTCCAAGCGGTGCGTCTGTGGGTAAACATGAAGCTGTAGAGCTACGTAATGGTGGGAAAGAGTATTTAGGTAAAGGTGTAACAAAAGCTATTGAAAGCGTTAACAAGATTATTGGGCCCTCTATAATAGGCGTAAGTGCTCTAAGACAACGCTATATTGATGAGAAGATGATAGAACTAGATGGCACACCTCATAAAAGTAGACTTGGAGGTAATGCTATAGTTGCAACAAGCCTCGCGGTAGCAAAGGCGGCTGCATCAACACTAGGAGTTCCACTATATATGTATATTGGAGGGGTTCAAGCAGATCTCTTACCTGTTCCAATGCTGAATATAATTAATGGTGGTGTTCACGCTGGAAATAAACTAGACTTCCAGGAGTTCATGATTGTGCCTGCAGGATTTAACTGTTTTATAGATGCGCTAAGAGCTTCTATTGAAATATATCAAAACTTAAAGTTAATATTAAAAGATAAATATGGACCTAGCGCTGTTAATGTCGGTGATGAGGGGGGTTATGCTCCACCACTTGAAAAAACACATGAAGCCCTAGACCTACTTATAAAGGCCATAGAGAAGGCTGGTTATGAGCCTGGAGGACAAGTAGCTTTAGCGATAGATGCTGCTATATCTAGACTATATAGAGAAGACAAGAACGTGTATGTTGTTGAGGGTTTTGAGTTCACGAGAGATGACTTAATATCCTTCTACGAGAAGCTGGTTCAAGAATACCCACTAGTTAGCATTGAAGACCCCCTATACGAAGAGGACTTTGAAGGTTTTGCTGAGTTAACACACCACCTAGGATCAAGGTGTTTAATAGTAGGTGACGACCTTTTTACTACAAATTACAAGAGATTAAGTCTCGGCGTTGAGAAGCGCAGCGCGAATGCTATATTAGTAAAGGTTAATCAAGCTGGAACGCTCACGGAGGCAATAGATGTTGTGAAGCTAGCAGTGGAGAGCAACTATAAGGCTATTATAAGTCATAGAAGTGGCGAAACAGAAGACACGAGTATAGCTGATCTAGCCGTGGCCCTTCAAACAGGGTTAATTAAAACAGGTGCTCCAGCACGCGGCGAGAGGACTAGTAAGTATAATAGGCTACTCGAAATACACGATGAGCTTGAAAAACCCAGATATCCTGGCTTTAGAGTCTTCCCACGTAAACCCTAAGTTTCTCTCACGCCTCTCATGGAATAAAAAGTCCCATAACTACGAGTACTACTCCCATAACTACTATAAATTTTAAAAATTGCCCTACTGTCATATTCGGTATTAACTTTACTAGAGTAATGAGTAATTTTATAAATAACGCCGCTACTACTAATAGTATTAATGTGAATCCCACTAGAAATACCCAGAAACCCACTCCACTTATACTACTAAATACTCCTGCTAGTTTCTCTAAAAACGCCACTATAGTACTTATAGTTGTCTTACTCACATTTAATCCCCAATATAAATAGCGTGAGTTAGGGTTTTAAGGAGCGTGGTTAGTATTACAGTGTAGAGTTTGTGATGAGGGTTAAAAGCGCTGAGCGATAGCAATGGCGAACACCAGGCTTCTGATCAATTTTAATTCCTTCTCTACGATTCTAGTAG
>CAZMCE010000063.1:0-7193 GCA_964564855.1 uncultured Thermosphaera sp.
GAGATGAAGACTTGAGTAAATATAAACCAGCATGAAACCCTATGGAAACTCTATTCCTATATACACGTGCTCCATGTTTTTTAAATCTATAGGCTTCATGCTCTTTAGAACAACTAGTAGGCCGTACAATGATATGATAGCTCTGTGGATTTCTCCAATGGTAGTATTTGATAAGACGTAGCCATGTGCACAGAAATAATAGTTCAGACAGGTCTCTCTACTACTAGTGATGTTTACTATCATTTTTGAATTCTTGCTGGGTTTTTTTACTACATCTTCGTGAAGTTCTACTTCTAGTTGTATTTCTCCACAAATACTTCTTACCCTATAGACTCTGGGGATTCTTAGTGGAGTTAGGTCTTCAACGCGACATTCTAATTCCAATGCAAACCCCTATACACTGCACTGTTAAATAAGAAAAATACGTGTTTTAAATACGTATAGGGAATAGTAACCATGGGTGGTTGATGTGTCTGCAGTAGATGCATCTAGGAGATTAATAAATGAGCTAGTGACGCTATTAGATCGGAGGATAAGAGTAGTCTTAGTTAATGGTAAACTCTATGAGGGCGTGCTAGCTGGATTTGACCACCCCTCTCTAAATATTTTACTAAGAAATGTTACTGATGAGAGTGGTAGTAGATATTCTAAAATAATTGTTAAAGGTGAGAGAATTTCGGAGATTATAGCTATGGAAGAGCCTCTTTTTAATCCTGAAGAATTTAAAGAGTTCTTACTAAGAGAGTTAAAACTCCAGGAACACGCTGTAAGAGTGATCTCAGAGGCTAGGGCAGTAGAGGTTTTAGGCAGATATAGAGTTAGTGAGGAGGGTGTGAGTGGATCAGGCGCGATGGCAGAGACTCTTTATGGCATTTATAAAAAGTATATGGAAATTAAGAAAAAAAGCGTATAAGGTTAGTTAATAGTGTTTTTTGAGGTTAAAAAACGTGACTTAGCAGGTAGAATTGGTAGACTCACTACTAGACACGGTATTTTAGAAACTCCCTTTATTTTTCCCGTGATCGATCCTTTAAGGCAGGTCCCAGATTTAAGTAGTATTAGCAGTGTGGGATTTAAAGGCATAATCACTAATGCGTATTTGTTCTATAAGAGAAATAGAGGGATAGTTAAGAGTATTCATAGTGAGTTGAGTTGGAGTAATATAATAATGACGGATTCAGGTGGTTATCAAATACTATTGTATGGGGATATAGACATCGATAATAGGACTATTGTTAATTACGAGAAAGCCATAGGATCTGATATAGCGACTATCCTAGATATACCAACTGGTAGCACTATGAGCCGTGAAGAGGCGGAAAAAGCTGTCTTAGAGACATATAAGCGAGGAGTTGAGTCTCTTCCATTAATCGAAGACAGCGAACAATTATGGGTATATCCTATTCAAGGAGCTCCATTTAAAGACCTCTTATTGAAATCTTGTGAACTAGCTGCGAGATTACCTTATCACATATACGCTGTAGGATCCCCAACAGTTATGTTAGAGAAGTACAGGTATGGAGAGCTGGTAGAAATAGTTGCTCTTGTGAGGGCGAGTATGCCGCTAGATAGACCTCTACACGT
This sequence comes from uncultured Thermosphaera sp., assembly GCA_964564855.1. Lineage (GTDB taxonomy): Archaea > Thermoproteota > Thermoprotei_A > Sulfolobales > Desulfurococcaceae > UBA285. The sequence continues at coordinate 1,585 of CAZMCE010000063.1, forward strand.
ATTTGGCGTTGGGCACCCTATGATAATACCGTTCCTAGTAGCTATGGGTGCTGATATGTTTGACTCTGCAAGCTACGTACTTTATGCTCGTGATGGGCGATATCTAGTTGAAGAAGGCACTAAAAATATACGTGAACTCGAGTATTTTCCATGTTCATGTCCAGTATGTTCAAAGTATACACCACAAGAACTACTACAAATGTCTCTCTCGACGAGAGAGAAGCTCCTAGCTCTACATAATCTATACATGATCTACAAGGAGATTAAAAGCGTGAAACAAGCTATTAGAGAGAATAGATTGTGGGAGCTATTAGAGTGGAGAGCTAATGCCCACCCGAGTCTTAAAGAGGCTTTTGCAGTTCTACTGAGATATGTAAAATTTCTAGAGAAATTATCGCCACTAACAAGTCCAAGTGGTAGGGCCCCATTAATATTAGGTGAGCTCTCGTATTACAATCCTAAAATTAACCTAAATATTAAGCGCGTTAATGAAATCTTAGCTCAACGAGTAGAGAGCAGAGTTGTCATTATTGTGCCTGCTTATAGAAAACCATATACTTCACAAAAAGAGTACATAGAGCTCTTTGAAAAGTATAAGAATAGCGTACATGTTAAAATACTTTTCCTGCACCCAGTACTCGGCATTATTCTTCCAGAAATCGCTTCAACATACCCATTCTATCAGCACGAATATCGTGTTTCAAAATACACAGTTAGCCTAAAAATACTAAAAAAACACATTAAGGGGCTCTTAGATAGGAAGCCACGTAGAGTAGTCTTAGTCTTATCTGCATGGCTTAACGAGGAGTTAGCTAAGAAAATTGTAAAGAGTCTTGAAATCAGAGGTGTTGAAGTCTCTATATGTAAGTTATACGAGGTTTTCTCTCTGATTCCTCAATAGTCTTCTCAATTCTCTCCCTCTCAGCCTCAATAGCCTCTAATAGAGCAGCTTCTTCTATTAGCTTTTCAGTTCCTATTTTAACTCCAAGTATCTGCGAAATAACCTCTACAGCTGTAGCACTAGCACGGGGATCTGGTTTAAAGGGCTCAGTGAAAGGGAGTACAACTATGCCTCTAAGACCATAGGCCTTCGTAAAAATCATTGTAAGAGCCAGAGGGCCTATAATATACCTATCTTCTAGTACACTAGCATCTAGCTTGGTAATAGGGTCATTTAATGGAATCCACCTATACTTTTCCTCGGGACTTGCCTTATACTCCTGGTCAAGGCCGCCGACCAATATAACCTCTCTAGCAACTAGTTTTCTCGCGAAGCGCGCCAAGAACTCTGCATACTCAGTTCTCTCAGCTTCGCTTGGAGTAGCATTGTTAACTACAATAACTATTCTATTGTTACTCACAGTGCCAGCATATACTTCAAAAGGATAAAGTAAGTCGCGGTCTCTAGTGTACATTGTGAACTCGGGCATGTATTTTGTCTTAATAAAACCCACTTTAATTAAGCCGAGCTCTTTAGCTAAATAGCGTGTTGTAATGTAGCCAACTAGGCCGTAGCCCTGGTAGCCAGTTATGAAGTAGGAGTTTTTCACGTCTTCTACTCTAAGAGGTCTAGTGAGAGGTATGAATTTAATTCTCAACCTCGCTAACACCCTCACGTATTTTTACAGCTTCTCCACGCTTATAATAAACCACTTCGTGACCTGCTATTAAAGCCCTCCCCACGGCGAGGAGACTACCAGCAGAGTCTACAACAAGCACCTCGTCTTCGGGCCTAATTTCAGGATCAGCCATTAAGACGTGTTTACAGAAAAGTGTTTTACCCTTAGCTATAAAAGGCACATATTCTTTTTTAACATAAACTCTCATGTGTGGGTGTGGTACACTATTATTTAGCACAATACCGGCGGGGATGTAGAGGTTAAATCTATAGTCACGAGCCCTTAAACCGAGATACTTAACTCCAGATCTGAGCACTAAACGTATTTTATTTGTATTTGGACTAACAGCTACGTACACGTCTTCGGGTATGAGTATATCTCCTGGTACTTTAAACTGTAGTTCTGCAATGCTTCTGAGTTCTATCAGCTCGTTGCTTGTGGGGCGCCTAATTATCATTAGGTATACACCTACTTGTAGATAAATCTCGCTTCATGCCTAATAGTTTCATACACTATATTCCTTAATGTCTTCTTATTTTTCACTTTCTCAACACCTTTCAGGAGGTCTTGGAACATAACATAAGTTCTATCCTCTCTAATCGCGAAGTATCCAGCCTCTATTACGGCCAATTTTATTTCAGCTCCACTAAAACCCTCTGTTATCTCAGCTAAGAGGTTGTAATCTACAGCGCCCTTGATCTTTACTTTCCTCAAATGTATTTTGAATATTTCAATTCTACCACTTCTACTCGGTAATGGGACTTCTATAATGCGATCTAGTCTACCAGGCCTGAGTAGGGCTGGGTCTAGTATGTCAATTCTATTTGTAGCTGCAATCACCTTGACTTTGTCAAGTGGCTTAAAGCCATCTATTTCAGCTAATAGCTGCATAAATGTTCTCTGAACCTCCCTCTCTCCGCTTGTTCCAATTTCGAGTCTACGAGAAGCAATAGCATCTACTTCGTCAATGAATACTATTGCAGGAGCTTTTTTCCTAGCATAGTTAAAAAGTTCTCTCACTAAGCGGGCCCCTTCACCAATGTATTTTTGAACAAGCTCACTTCCAACTAGTGTAATAAATGTAGCATTGCTCTCAGTAGCTACTGCTTTAGCTAATAGCGTCTTGCCGCATCCTGGTGGACCATATAGTAAAACCCCTTTTGGAGGCTCTATACCTAACTCGACAAAGAGCTCTGGTTTTTTCAGTGGTAATTCGATGACTTCTCTGAGTTCTTGTATTTGCTCACTCAGCCCCCCAATATCACTGTAGTGTACACTTGGTTTTTCAATAACCTCCATTAGCTGTACTAGTGGATCCACACGATCAGGCAGTACTTCAACAATAGAAGACCCCCGCTGATTAAGGGCGACTCTACTACCAGGACGTAGTCGTGAAATATCCACACTGTTTACTACTGTGACGATCAAGTTAGGACCACTACTACTCTTAACTACTACTCTACCATCTGGTGTTAAATCCTCGACATAGGCCTCTATGAGGGGGGGTGCGAGTAATTTCTCGATTTCACTCCTATAGTACTCTACTTTACGTAGTAGTCTCTTGCGCTCTTCTTCCAGCTGTTTAATTCTCAGCTCAAGGTACTTTACATAGTCTTCATCGCTATTTATAAGTACGTTGATGTCTTCTTCGTGCTCTACAGCTCCACGCTCTCTAAGACTATTACTCATAATAAAGCCCGTGAATATAATGGTTTAATAGATGTATTTTAAGAAGGGGGTAGTGTGTCTTACTACTGTGAAATGTGTGGTAAAGAAGTAACTGTTAAAATAGCTAAGAGAATTATATTTGAGGGCTCACAGATAATAGTGTGTCCTGAGTGTTATTCTAGATTATCAAAAAAAAGTGTTATACGTGAAAACACTGAAAGGAGTACTAAGACATCTATAACTACTACTAGTATTAAGAAGAAAGTAGTGAGTAGTGAGCGAAGCATAAACCCAAATCAACTTGAAAAATATGAGGTCATAGAAAACTACTACCTGGTAGTTAGGTCTGCGAGAGAGAGGCTGGGTTGGAGTCAAGAAATCTTAGCTAGTAAAGTAGGTGAGAGTGTGAGTATTATTAAGAGAATTGAGAGTGGTAAGTTAAAGCCTAGTTTAGAGCTAGCTAGGAGATTAGAGAGAGTATTAAAAGTGAAATTACTAGAGCCTGTTGTAGTAGAGTCGCCGAAGTATACACAGCTGAGTAGTAGTGAAGATCTAACAGTGGGCGATTTAATTAGTATGCGAAAACGCGGCGAGAAGGAGGGTAAGGGATCTTAGTGAGAGTCTATGTTGTAATTCCCAAGAAGTATAATAGGTTTCTCGAAGAAGAACTTGCACTTGTTAGAACAATATATAGGGATATTGTAGGCTATGAAGTAGTCGGGGGAAGGAATAATAAGACATACTTGTCTACTAGGAAAATAGAGAAGTTAAGAGCACTTGACTTTAATAAACTAGTTGTTATGGATAGGTTAAGGCCTCCTCAACTCATTAATCTTGTAAGAGAAATTAAGAGAGATGTTATTGACAGAGTTCTCTTAATACTAGAAATTTTTGCTATACATGCTGGCTCGCGAGAAGCACTTTTACAAATAGAGCTCGCTAAACTTAAGTACACTTTACCACTAGTAAAAGAAGCTATAAGATATGCTAAGCTAGGAGAATTACACGGCTTCTTAGGTGCTGGTAGGTATGGATACGAGAAGTACTATTTATTACTGAAGAAGAGAGAGGCTCGTTTACGCCGGGAAGCCGAGAATTTGCGTGTAATTAGAGAGGTGCAGAGGAGAGCGAGGCGGGATCTAGGCTTGCCACACGTGGTTATTGTTGGATATACTTGTGCTGGTAAGACGAGTTTATTCAATGCTATTACTAAGTTGACGAGGCCTGTTGGTCCTGAACCATTTACTACTTTAACACCTAAAGCTTTTAGAGTTAATTATAAAGACACTAATTTCATATTAGTTGATACTGTGGGATTCATAAGAGATATTCCACCAGAGATCATAGAGTCTTTTTACGCCACATTAGAGGAGGTTGTTGAATCAGATCTTATTGTGAATATTATTGATATTTCTAAGCCTCTTTACAGTATTATAGAAGAAATTGGCACAGGCAAGGAGATCTTAAGGAGAATTGGTGCTCATGGGAAACCAATAATATATGTATTAAACAAGATCGATAAAATTCCCTTCAATAGTGATACTTTACGTGAAGAAATTAGTAAATATATTGGAGATAGCGAAGTAATTATACCAGTATCTTGTACAAAAGGTATAAACATAGACTTGTTATTGGAGAAAATATATATAAAGCTCAATAAGAGGTGAATTGTGTGAGGAGAATTTATGTTTTAAGATATGGACATAGACCAGGAAGAGATAAGAGAGTAACAACACATGTAGCTCTAGTTGCGAGGGCTTTTGGAGCTGGTGGATTTATTCTAGGAGATGTTGTTGACGAGAATGTTTACAAGAGCATAGTGAAAATAATAGAGCTTTGGGGCGGTGATCTCCACATAGAGATGGGTATTAAATCAGAGGAGTATTGTGTCTTGTGGAAGAAGAATAATGGAGTTATTGTGCATTTAACCATGTATGGCTTACACATAGATGACGTCATTGAAGAGATAAGACATGATAGCAGAGATATTCTCATTATAGTAGGAGCAAAAAAAGTTCCCAGATTTTTCTATGAAATAGCAGATTACAACATTGCTATTGGACACCAGCCACACTCAGAAATAGCAGCACTAGCTATATTTCTAGATAGACTATACCAGGGGAGAGAGTTATACTTAAAGTTTAATAATGCAAAACTAGAAATAATACCATCACCAAGAGGTAAACTAGTTAAAATATTAAAAACTCCTGAAAGAAACTACACTAACACATAATCGCGCCATGCTAGGAATAACAATATAAGCTCTAAGTAAGTTACTTAGAAAAGCGAGTAGAAAATTAAGATTATAGATTTTCAGTGCGG
>CAZMCE010000064.1:0-7136 GCA_964564855.1 uncultured Thermosphaera sp.
TTTTAATTATAAGGATTTATTGTATTAAGTACTACTCGTATTCTCGCCATACGAATCCGCATTTCACGCACTTATAGAATCTTGTAGGAGGCTCATCGGCTGCTCGTGTTTGTAAGAACCAGTAGTAGGCTTCGTTGTGACCACATTTTTTACACGTAACGTCTCTCGTAATTGGTAACCTAGAAGCACTTTTCTCCTCGATTATTAAAGTCTTCTCCTTAATGCTGTGTTCTATTCTAGACGAAACTCTAAGCGACGAGCTTGTAGATTCAGCGCGATAACCGCACCTCGAGCAGATTAGATACACTCTGTCGCCTTCTCGTTTAGATCTCAGGGGTCCTCCGCACCTTGGACAGAGAAATGTCATGATTCTTCACCTTTACTTAAACATTTATCAGGAGCTCCTATTAAAATACCAGTAGCTGGGTTAATAAGACCTCCGGTTTCAAGTAAGCAAATTATAGCGTTTATTAGTCTACAGTATTTCTCTATGTAAACTAGTGTGTCCCCACCTTCAATTACCCTGAATGATTTAAATCTAGCTCTATACTTGCTCTCTGTACATGGCAATACATATGTGACTTCACTGTAAGTACTTAGCTTATCTCTAATAAAAACTTCAAGATCGAGCGTTGGATATTTAGATATAAAGAGCTCTTCGAGGAAATCCCACCTATAAGTGGCAATTACAATGTGATTTCTTGAGAGACCGTAAACTAATATCCTACTCTCCTTTCTAGTCTTCACTCTAATACCTCTTCAACAAGCTTCCTAAACTCACTTATTTCGCTCTTTAACTTACTTATAATTTCTGTGAGTACACTTGAAAGGCTAGCCCCCTCTTTAACGATTATTGTAAACTCCATTATGTTTCTAAGTGGATGTGGTATTCTGTAAGCTGCATATTCTATATTGGGGTGTTTTAGAGCCTCTTTCATAAGCATATTTCCGAGGGTGTGATCTTCACCAGTGATCTCTAGTATAAGCTCTCTCTCAGTTTTAGAAATTACTTTTACTTCCATACATATATCACCTAGTAAAAGCATTTACAAGCGTTAAAGTAGCAAAGTATTCCTTTAAAAACTCACCTTTTCTACTCTTTTTAATTTAGAGTGCCTAAATATAGTAGGGTGGGGATATTTTTGAGACTCAGTTTTAGAGAGGCTGTTATCTGGAAATACGCCATATCAGCTGTATCTAAAATTATTGAAGAAGCAGGTTTTAGAATTAGCGAAGAGGGGTTAAGACTCAGGGCAATGGACCCCTCAGCAGTCGTACTGGTAGACTTCTACATGCCGAGAGAGGCATTTTCTGTTTTTGAAGTTGGAGGAGAGATTTACATCGGAGTAAACATGGAAGAACTTGCAAAGATCCTGAGACGGGCTAGAAAGGGTGATGAACTAGTACTCGAGCCGCTACCTGGTGGGCAATTGAGAGTTCTATTTGAAGGAAAAGGCTCTAGGAGCTTCAAAATACCTAGTATTGAATTGTCACTCCAGGAGATCCCAGAAATAGGTTTTGAAGAAACTTTTAAGTGTAAGATTATGCCAAAAATGTTTAAAGACGTGATTAAAGAGCTTGAACCAATAAGCGACTCCGTGGAGTTCTATTCTCCAGCTCAATCAGGTGTTTTATACTTGAAAGCTCAAGGTGATATTGCTGAGGCGGAAGTAGAGCTGAGCGCTACTTCAGGGGCTTTAATAGAGTACGAATCTACTGGTGAGGCTAAGTCGAAGTATACTGTAGACTACTTAGTGGATTTATCGGCTGCTTCTCAAGCAGCTGAAGTGCTTAGTATTGGATTTGGTGTAGAGACGCCATTGAGAGTAACCTATGAGCTTCCTTACGGAGGGAAACTAGAGTTTTATGTCGCGCCGAGAACAGATTAGTAGAGTTAGCTTTTTGAAGACTATTATAAGAGAGTACTATAAGCGAAGACCTCTTGAAGAGCCGCCGAATTTACATAAGCGAGAAATCGCCCTTGAGAGTCTTGAAGACGGAGTGTATATTAGACACCTGGCTTTTCCATACATAGAGCAGCTCTACAATTACATACTGAGTATTAAAACACCTCTACACCTCTATTACTCCTCAGCACTATATGCAAATCCCTCAGCACAGTTAATGGAGGATAAGTCCTGGGAGGGCTCAGAGCTACTCTTCGATATTGATGCTGACAAGTATTTAGAGTGTGTAACTAAGCTTTACATATGTAGTGATGGCACACTACTTGAGGAGAGTGTTGATAAATGTGTTGATGGCTCTAAGCCGTTAGAATATGTTAATGTATCATGGAATTGCATTGTAAAGGCGTGGAGTAATGTTATTACCCTAGTTGATGTTCTGCGCAGAGAGCTGGGTTTTAGAGAGATGAGAGTATTTTTCTCAGGTAATAGGGGTTTTCACGTTAAGGTTGTAGATGAAAAGGCTCTACTACTTGGTCGTGATGAGAGGATGCATATTGCAGGCTACGTTACGTGTGAAGATCTCAGAGTAGACAAAATGTTTCCAGCTATCGGGGATAAGGTGATCTTTAGTACTAGTGAACATGGTTTGAGGAAACGAGTACTCGAGGAGGCTATTAAAAGAGGTGTGGCTATGTTCAAGGAGAGAGCATATGGTTTGAGACATGTCTATATAGTTAGTCTTAGAGATCTCGAGGTTATTTTGAAAGACACCTGTATTAATATTGATAAAGTTGTGACAATGGATATTTCTAGGCTTTCTAGGTTTAATTATAGTTTAAACATGAAAGCAGGCATGAGAGTGATTAATGTCAATTTAAATAAGGATATCAACAACGCCTCTTATGAGGAGTTCTCACCCTTTACTGGGAGTGTGAAAATCAAACCTGTTGTAACTGGGACACTAGAAGTACTAGACAGAAAGTTGAATTTAACAAGGGGCGAGATTATTAAACTAGAAGCATATTTAGGAGTATACCTCGTAGTTAAAAATATAGCTTTACCAGTAGATATAAGTGATTTAGGGATTAAAGGTTGAGCGAAGTTTTCCTGAGACTTTTAAGAGAAGAACTAAACTTTAATAAACTGAGTACTCTTCCACAACAGAAATACCTTGAAATAGAAGAGCGAGTAAATAAAGCTCTCCTACGCATACATGAGCTTGACGAGATAGGTTTAGAAATACTATTAGGTGTTATTAAGAGGCTTAACACCGATGTGGAAAAGTACGCGGAGATCAGAGCTTTAAAGGCAACAGCTATAAGGGAAGTCCCTGAGAACACTATAGATAACGATGTAATTAAAGCGTTTATAACACTACTTAGAGTTGAGAAAAATATGCTTTCACCACTCACAGTAAAACGCACTAATAAATTACTCTACTTGTTTACAAAACCATGTGTTATTAACGAAAAGAAGTTCAGGAGGAATGATATTTCAGAACTTACTGTTGTAGAAGCTATAATAGCAGATCTTTATGAGTGTGGTAAAGCGTTGGAGAAGCCGATTGTTAAGATGATCTTTACTAAAACCTAGTATACTCTAAAAAAGCACATCACAGTGTAGCTCAAGGCTACTATTACTAGAATTATTAGTAGTGAGATTACTATTAGTGGCGACTCTCGAATAGAAGAACCCCTCTTCTTCTTCGTTTCTACTAGCTTGAAAGTGTGTGCTGGAGATGGTATGAGCTTAGCTAGTATGGTACTTAGTAGTAGTAGTAATGAGAGTAGTGTGATTTTGCCCAGAGCTAAAGGCTCATTTACAGCAATAGTGTATATTAAAATACCTGAAACAACTGTGAAGTACAATACACTACCTACCATGAGAAGTCCTCTGTGTAATACAGTTACTAGTAAGCCGTACTCTACAAGCCTTGCAACGAGTCCAACCCTTTCTTTCACAATTAAACACCTAGAAGAATTCAAAGTAAACTTCATACTTATATACTGCACATATCTGTTTCTATTAGCTTAGAGAGCGTAGGAGTGGTCTTTGTGTTGAAAAACCATTCCAGAATCTTTCAAAAAACTCGTAGTTGGGGTATTCTAGTGCTTATAGTAGCTATGTATATAGCTGTTTCTGAGCTACTTCCACTAAACTACTATGTTAATCTGTATCCTATTAGAGTAGCTACGAGTACTCAGAGTGCTACTGATATGTGTAGGAGTCTTGAATATGCTATTGAGAAGTGTAATTCGTTGTTAAATTCACTGTGGCTTGCTTCGAGAATACTTCAAAGTAAGTTCCTAGTCTACTTGATAATTGTGCTTGGAGTTGTTATGGTGTTTATAGCTACTATGATGCTAACTAATAGCTACTTATCTCCTATAATGGCGGCTCTGCTTTACGCTTTTACACCAAGTGTTTTAAACCCTACTTTACTAGATTACTTCGGCTTTGTACTTATAACACCACTACTTCTAACATCAATAGTACTTATTGTTAAGGGATTCATAGAGAGCACCAAGAAATTAGTAATTGTAGGAGTTGCTCTCTATATGGTGCTAGTAGTTTTACACATAGCCTACTGGGTAGTGTTTTTAATAATTACGCTTTATGTACTAATCGTTTATGTAAGAAGGAAGTTACTAAGACTTGAAAAAGTAGCATTATCAGTGCTTCTAGTGATCACCGCTGTTAAGTTAACGCTTGGGGCATTTAGTTACGAATTCTCTCTAGCAATATTCGCTATACTATTAGCTCTGGAAGTTTTACTATTAGACCATATAACAGGTGAGCAGAGTGTCCATTTTAAGGCGGTTTCAGCTATATTGGTTTTCACGCTTGCTTTATCAATTAGTATTTTGGGTAGTTTACTATTAATGGGTATTGGGCTTAGAGATCTTTATGTGAAACCTGAGGTTGGACCTGTAGTAGCTTACGGTTTTGCGGGATTTTTAGCACTCGGCGGATTCTTTCTCTCTCTGCGGGAGAGAATAAGTGATGTAAGATGTTTTTTCATAGTAGCTCTTTTAGTATCTACAGTGCTTTCACTAATAATACCCCTGCTGACGCAGCTGGCGGTGGCTTTTATGTGTGCTCTGAGTGGGCATCTCTTAGAAGCTATTATAATAGCTATTAGAGCTGTGAAGTCGCCACGTACCAGCCTACTAGCCCAGCTAGTAGTCATAGGAGCTTTGATCGCAACGTTACCTGCATCCATTACTGTTACTTTAGAGCAGCGCTACGCAGTAAACCCTATAGTGAAAAATGTCTTGACTAATGTGGATAGAACGCGTTTATTTGAAATTTATGAGTGGGTTTCTAGCTTGGGCTCGGAGATCGCTGATGTAGTTTTAAACACGTCAATTAATAAGAGAATTTTACTCCTAGTTAACTGGGATTACAGCTATTGGATTTATGCGGAACTAGTGGAGAGAGGTTTAAGTGTTTACACGCTCTCTCATAGTGTTGGTAGTATTCAGAGTAAAAGTTTAGTTGCAAAGTTATTTACAGCTAGCGAGCTCTCCTCAAAACTCGTGCTTAAAAATATAGCTAGAGATCTTGGCGTAGAAGAAGTCTACGTAGTTGTTTTGTGTGGTTTTAGTGTGAGGAGAGGGGATAATGTGAGTTTTATAGGGTCACCTTTTACAATAACAGGGAGAGAAGGGCCTCTACTCTTATTTAGAGCTCTCGGCGACGTGGTCTTAATACCTTCGTACTTGAGATTGGCTGGTCGTGAAGTGGGGGATTACCTGTTTCTCCTAACTGGTTATGGCGAAGATGTTCAGGCATTGATGTGGACTGTGCGTGGGAGAGACATGTTATTAGCGAAATTAGCGATTTCAGCTATACGCTACTTAAATTATACAACTATATACAACTATATGACCGGGTATATGCCCCTAGAAGATAGTTTAACGTGGTACGAGCCTATTTATGCTAGTAGAGTGTATTTGTCAACTATAGATACTAGATATTATGGTGTGTATGATTTATATCTCTCACTAGTAGTTTTTAGAGTGAAGCTAGATTAGAGGTGTATCACGTGGTATTGCCTAGAAAGCAGCTTCCAGACGTTGGCGATCTAGTAATTGGTACTATTAGGGAAATACATGACTTTGGAGCATATCTTGAACTAGACGAGTATGGTGGTCTTAAGGCTTTTCTACCTTGGAGTGAAGTTTCTTCTAGGTGGTTTAGAGATATTAGAGAGGTTGTTAGAGAGGGACAAAAGGTAGTTGTAAAGACAATACGTGTTGATAGGGTTAAGAAGACTGTTGATGTCTCATTGAAGAGAGTTAGTGATGTCGAGAAGCAGAGGAAAATGTTATGGTGGAAGAGGTTTTCTAAGGCTTGTAAAATCGTTGAGATTGTTGCTGAGAAGCTCGGTAAGAGTATTGAAGAGGCTTATAGAGAAGTTGTGTGGCCTTTAATGGACAGGTACTATGATGTGATGTATGCTCTCGAAAAAGCTATTGTAAGCGGCTCACAAGTTCTCAAAGATGCTGGTGTCCCCGAGTACTGGGCAGATATGTTAATTGAGGAGACTCAAAAACACGTTAAAATAAGAGAGGCTCTTGTCAGGTATAATTTGACAGTGCAATCTTATAGTCCACGTGGTGTTGAAGATGTTAAGGCTTGTCTAAATGCAATAGTAGAGTATTTGTCTTCTAATAATGTGAAATTCGACTTGTATACAGCTGGTTCTCCGAGATATATTCTAGAAGTATATGCACGTGATTACAAATTAGCTGAGGCATATGCAATTAAGGCTATTAGTAAAGGCGAGGAAAAAGCCAAGGAGCTAAATGTATTGTTTAGAGCAGAGCGTGAAAAGAAGTGAAGTGGTTAATGAGGAAGTGTAAGAGTTGTGGACGATATGTAATTGTAAGAGAGAAGTGCCCCTTTTGCGGTGGGGAACTCTACGTGCCACACCCACCTAGATTTAGTCCTCAAGATAGATACGTCTACTATAGGCTTAAAATGAAAATAGAAGGAAGAATACTAGATTTAAATAGTTTAAACACCGAGGAGAAAACCTCATAGCTCAATCATTACATTACAAAACTACTCCACTATTTAGTCTTTTTAAGCTCTTCTACAACTATTATAATAATGACGCCGCCGTAGTATAGCCCGGTTAGTATGCGGGCCTGTCGAGCCCGTGACCCGGGTTCAAATCCCGGCGGCGGCGCTGACTCCTTTAAAATACCCAGATAAATTCCA